>JACZKF010000512.1 GCA_014860175.1 Desulfuromonadales bacterium
GACCGGGGCGGGCAAGTCGATCATCATCGATGCCGTCGGCCTGCTGCTGGGTGACCGGGCCCGTCCGGAACTGGTGCGCACCGGTGAGGAGGAGGCGACGGTTGAGGCGTTGTTCGATCTCGGTGGCCACCCGGAGGTGCAAAACGATTTGGTCGAGGCCGGTTTCGAGGCGGCCGAGGAGTTGGTGGTGCGACGGGTCATCTCCCGGGGGGGAAAGAACCGCATCTACATCAACGGCTGTCTCGCTCGCCTGGGGCAGCTCGAGCCGCTCACTTCACGCCTGCTGGCCATCTACGGTCAGCACGAACACCAGCGCCTACAGCGCCCCGACACCCACTTGGAACTCCTCGACCAATTTGCCGCCCTGGAGGCGGAAGTCGAGCTTTACCGCCACAGCTTCCGTCAGGCCCGCGAACTCGAAGAGCGATTGACCAACCTCGCCGCCGCCGAACGCCAGCGTCAGCAGCGCCTCGATCTGCTCACCTTCCAGAGCCGCGAGCTGGCCGCCGCCGCCCTGAAAGTCGGGGAGGAGGAGGAGCTGTCGGCCGAGCGGCTGCTGCTGCAGCATGCCTCCCGGCTGGCGGCCATCGCCGAGGAGGGATTCGAGGACCTCTACGGAGGCGAAGGGACCGTCTGCGAGCGCCTCGCCCGGCTGGCTGGAAACCTGGAGGCGATGGCGGGCATCGAGCCGCTTTTCGGCAGCTGGCAGGAGGCGGTCCGTTCGGCCCTTTACGCCCTGGAGGACGTAGCGCGGGAACTGCGCAGCTATGGCGACCGGATTGCCTATGATCCGCAGCGGCAGAATCAAGTGGAGGAGCGGCTGGCCCAACTGGCGGCCCTCAAACGCAAGTATGCCCCCGATGTGGCCGGCCTGCTCCACTACCAGGGGCAGATCGACAGCGAAATCGGCGAACTGACCGATCTCGAGTCGACCCGTGAACAGCTGCAGAAGCAGCTGCTGGTGGCCGGTGAACGCCGGCAGCAGGCCGGTGGCGTCCTTTCGGCCGCTCGCCGGCAGGCCGCGGGCCGTCTGCGCCAGGCGGTGGAGGGAGAGCTCAAGGCACTGGCGATGGAGAAGGCGCGCTTTGAGGTGCGGTTCTTCGAACTGCCGGAGCCGGCTCCGCGAGGCTTGGAGCGGGCGGAGTTCTATCTCGCCCCCAACCCCGGAGAGGCGTCGCAGCCGCTGGCCGCCATCGCCTCCGGCGGCGAACTGTCGCGGATCATGCTCGCCCTCAACCGGGCGGCGCCGCAAGCCGAGGCGGTCCCGACCCTGGTTTTCGACGAGGTCGATGCCGGCATCGGCGGCGCCGCCGCCACCGCGGTCGGCGAGAAGCTGCGGGGGGTCGCCCAGGGGCGGCAGGTGCTGTGCATCACCCATCTCCCCCAGGTGGCCGCCTTTGCCCAGTCCCATTACCAGGTGGTCAAGGACGAGATCGAGGGGCGCACCGTCACCTCGGTGCTCCTGCTGCAGGATGAAGAGCGGATCCGGGAGATGGCCCGGATGCTCGGTGGGGCCCGGGTCACCGAACGGACTCTGGAGCATGCCCGGGAGATCATCGCCCAGTCCCAGGCCGGATAATCCCCGGCGGTGATCTCCGGCCGGGTAACCGTGACAAATCTTGCCATCCTCCGGCCATATGGCTAGCTGTTAGCCGACATTTCGAGGTGCTATCCCGATGATTCGCCATGCCCGCATGCCCGATGCCAAAATTATTCACCGGCTGCTCACGGAATTTGCCCGGGAAGGATTGATGCTTCCCCGCTCCCTTTCCGACATCTATGAAACCATTCGCGACTTCTACGTCTTCGAGCACGAGGGGGAGGTCGTCGGTACCGTCTGCCTGCACATCTGCTGGGAGGATCTGGCCGAAGTCCGTTCGCTCGCCGTCGCTCGGGAGCAGGCGGGACGAGGGTTCGGCCGGCATCTGGTGCAGGCCTGTCTGGAGGAGGCGCGCCGTTTGGGGCTCAAACGGGTCTTCGCTCTGACCTATCAGGAGACCTTCTTCGCCAAGCTCGGTTTTTCGGTCATCGAAAAAGCCGAACTGCCGCACAAGATCTGGAGCGACTGTATCAAATGCGCTAAATTCCCCGATTGTGACGAAATTTCCATGGCCATCGACTTGTAAGTGGCATTTCTCTTGCTATCCATTAAGCAGCCGGTGGGCAAAAAAACTTGACATCGGCTCGCCCCTTGTCCTAAAACTTGCATTCTCATTAAGTCCTTCGGCATTGCCGTCATGTCCCGGGAGGGTTCTTTGTCAGCCAGGAAATTTACGATTCTGATCATTCCGGAGGGTTCCCACCGGGTCCGGCGCTTCAGTTTGCAGCGTCGACTCCTCGGCGTCTTCCTGGCCACGGGTCTGATCGCTACCCTGGCCGTCGGCTGGCTCACCTATGACTACTTGCGAACCAATTTGGACCGCAACGAACTGAGCCGCCTCAAGACCCAGAACCGGATCCAGCAAAAAGAGCTGCTTCGGCTTTCGGCCAGCATCGAGGATGTGCGCAAGGAAATGGTCGTCCTGGCGCAAAACGACGCCAAGGTTCGAGTTCTGGCCCAGCTCTCCAAGCCGCGTTCGGGCGTCCTGACCGGCATGGGGGGGCCCCCCGAGGAGGAGAACCCGGCGGAACTCTCCACCTTGCAGCGGCAGATCGACGAACTGCGCCAGGCCATCGACCTGCGCCGGGAAAGCCAGGAGGAAGTGCATGGTTTTCTCAACGACCAGCGCTCGCTGCTGGCGGCTAAACCCAAAGGGTGGCCGGTAAAAGGGTGGCTCACCTCCGGTTTCGGGGTGCGCAAATCTCCTTTCTCCGGTTTGCTGAAGATGCATGAGGGGATCGAT
>JACZKF010000513.1 GCA_014860175.1 Desulfuromonadales bacterium
CTTCGGATTCGCTTCCGATCGGCTCTTCCTTGGCGCTTGCGGCTGCCTCGTCCTTGACCGGAACGGGCATCTGCAGCCCTTTTTCCAGATGGACGGCTTGAAACTTGATGATGGATTCATCAATGCGCAGCCGCCGCTCGAACTCGGCGATCACCGGTGCGTCGGCCTCAAAGGCGGTCAGCACGAAGGAGCCACGGGTCTGTTTCTTGACCGGGTAGGCCAGCTTGCGGGTTCCCCATTCCTCGGTCTTGAGGATGTTGACACCCATATCGGTCAGGATCTTCTTGAACTTTTCGACGCTGGCGGCGTAAGCGTCGCCAACGATGTCCGGATGGACGATGTAGATTGATTCATAGGTACGCATGATGCCGTCTCCTCACGGGTTTGTAGCCCCAGAACGGTCCGGAGCAAGGAGCCGGTGCCCGCAGGCACCGGAAGAACTTGACCTTTTACCACAATCCGGACTCGGAGGCAATCCTTTTTGCATTTTCAGACGTTGAACCGGAAATGCATGACGTTGCCGTCCTCCACCACGTAGTCTTTACCTTCGACCCGCAGCACCCCTTTTTCCCGGGCTGCCGCTTCGCTGCCGGCACCGACATAATCGGCGAAAGCAATCACTTCGGCCCGAATGAACCCTTTTTCGAAATCGGAGTGGATCACCCCGGCGGCGGCCGGCGCCCGCACTCCCCGGGAAACCGTCCAGGCCCGCACTTCCTTGGGGCCGACGGTGAAGTAGGTGATCAGCCCGAGTAACCGGTAGCCGGCCTCGATCATCCGATCAAGCCCCGCCTCGGCGAGTCCAAGCTCTTGCAGGAACCCACCCTTTTCCTCGGCGGGCAACTCGGCGATTTCGGCCTCGAGGCGACCGCAGATGGCCACCATCTCGGCACCGTCTGCCGCGGCCAACTCCCGCACCTGGGCGACAAAAGGGTGATTTCCGGCCAGATCGTCCTCGGCCACGTTGGCGACATAGAGTACCGGCTTGTCGGTAATCAGGTGCATCTCACGCAGGATCGCCCGCTCCTCCTCGTCGACTGCCAGCCGCCGGGCAGGCGCCCCCTGGTTGAGCAATTCACGCAACCGCAGCAGCAGTGCGAGTTCGGCCTGCAACTGGCGGTCGCCGGCACGGGCCGGCTTTTCGGTGCGGGCGATGCGCCTATCGACCGTCTCCAGGTCGGACAGGTTCAGCTCGGTCTGGATGACCTCGATATCCCGCCGGGGGTCGACCGACCCGTCGACGTGGACCACGTTCTCATCATCGAAGCAGCGCACGATATGGGCAATGGCGTCGACCTGCCGGATGTGGCCGAGAAACTGGTTGCCCAGCCCTTCGCCCCGGCTCGCCCCCTTGACCAGGCCGGCGATATCGACGAACTCCATGGTGGTCGGGACGATTTTCTGGGATTTGGCCAGACGGGCCAACCGCTCGAGGCGAGGATCGGAAACGGCCACTACCCCAACGTTAGGCTCTATGGTGCAGAACGGATAGTTGGCCGCCTCGGCACCGGCCGAAGTGATGGCGTTGAAGATAGTCGACTTGCCGACGTTGGGCAGACCGACGATGCCGCATTTGAAGCCCATTTTTCTAATCCTGTGAAAGGGAAAGGGTCGCTGTTCTAATG
>JACZKF010000514.1 GCA_014860175.1 Desulfuromonadales bacterium
GACTGAATCATCCATTCCCATCACCAGTGCCCGCCCTTCAACAATGGCCTCGATGACCTTCTTGCGGCCGGCGGCGACCAGCCGCTGCACCGTCCCGCGCGAGATCCCCATCCGCTCTCCGGCCTGCTCCTGGGTCAACCCCTCCCCGTCGCACAGCCGCAGCGCCTCCAGCTCATCGTGGGGGAGCGGCACCTGCTCCAGCTCAGGCAGCGGAATGCCGGCCGGTTTGAAGACGGAAATTCCCGGTGGGCGGTGGGGGCAGGCACAACATCTTGGTTTCTTTGGACGCGGCGACATGAGGCTCCTTCTCAGGGGGATGCAGCGGGGAACCGGCTACCCAGAACCGTCAACCACCGGCTCGGTTGTCCCCTCCCCGCACATCTTGGTCCGGTAGTGATAAACGGCGGTATGCAGGGCTCTGGCCGCCAGATTCGAACAGTGCATCTTCTCTGGCGGCAGACCATCAAGGGCCTCGGCAATGTTTTCATCGGTGAGCTGGAGGACCTCGTCCAGCGTCCTTCCCTTGACCAGTTCGCTGGCGACGGAAGAGGTGGCGATGGCCGCACCGCAGCCGTAGATCTTGTATTTGATGTCCTGGATGCGCTCTTCAGCGATTTTGATAAAAATGAGCAGGCTATCGCCACAGCCGGGGTCCCCGACCTGGACGACGACGTTGGCATCGTCGATGATCCCCACATTGCGGGGGTTGATGAAATGATCCATGACTTTGGCGGAATACACGAATGGTCCCTCCCCTGTGAAACTTGGCTTAATTCGCTCAGGCGCTCTGTGGCGTGGTTTGGGGAGAGCCGAATACCCGGGGGGTGAATCGGACGTACCAGGCGGCCGACTGCACCTGGACAATATAGGCCAGAGCGATCACCAGCGCGGCGTCGGAGCCAGCGGCGCCAAAGGCGTTGATCGCCACTGCCAGGGCGATCGACAGGTTGCGCATCACCGTGCCGTAGACCAGGGCGATCGCATCGCCGCGAGAGAGGAACCGTCTTCCGACCAGGGTGCTCAGCAGGTAATTGAAGCTATAGAGGAGCAGCAGCGGCACGAAGATGAGCAGGAGCTGGTCGGGGCGGGCGGCAATCGCCTCGGCTTTCAGGGCGATGGCGATAAAGACGATGCCGAGCACGCCGAGGGTGGAGAGGCCGGGAAAGCGCGGCGCCAGCCGTTTTTGGAAGTCGTCCTGGCCGTAGCGCCGGATCAGCAGACGCTGGGTGGCGTAGCCGGCGGCCAGCGGGAGAAAGACGATCAGGGCGATCTGCCGGAAAATCGCCAGCAGTTCGACCTGTACCGTCGCCCCCATCAAGGCCTGGACGTAAAAAGGGGTCGCCAGAGAGCCGAGGATGAGTCCGACCACCGTCATCTTCACCGCCGCCGCCAGATTCCCCTTGGCAAAACCGGTCCAGGAGATGGTCATGCCGCTGGTCGGAACCAGGGCCGCCAGCAGCAGGCCAAGGGCCATCGCCGGGCGGTCGGCGAAGAACAGTTTACCCAGGCCGAAGGCGACGAAAGGAATGACGGCGAAATTGATCGCCTGGGTCAGCAGCTGGGCCTTGCCGTCCCCCCCTTCCAGCACCTGGCGGATCTTCAAGGTCACCATCATCGGGTAGACCATGAGAAAGGTGAACGGGAGGATCAGATGTTTCAGCGAAGTCGGGTCCGCCGTCACCCCGAAGGCGAACCCGACCAGCATCATGGCCGGAATGGCCAAGACCAGATTCTGGTTCAGCTTGGCAAAAAGCTTCCACATGCGACCGCTCCTAACTTCAGTGGCCGCAGCCGCCGCTGTGCCCGCCGCAAGCGCCGGCCGGAGTCAGCACCGGCAGCTCCACCTGCGCCAGCATCGCCAGGTTGTCGGCAACGGTGGCCCCCATGGCCCGGTAGACCGTCAGCCCGGCCCGATTCAGTCCGGCCAGGGCCCCGGCGCCGATGCCACCGACGACGATGGCATCCACCGTCACATTTCCGAGCGCCTTGAGCGGGCTGCAGTTGCCGTGGGCATGGTGCAGGTCGCGGTTGGCGATCTCGGACACTTGGCGGGTCTCGGTATCGACCACCACGAACAGGGGAGCGGAACCGAAGTGACTGTAAACAGGGCTTTCCATCCCTTCATTGCGCTCTACCGGGAAACAGAGTTTCATCACCTTCTCCTTTATGTTTGTGTGCATACGCACAATATGACCGACACATTCCGAAGTCAATATAATTTTTTCACCTGTTTTGCCGGTGAACAATTGACGGTATTGGCCACTTTGATATCGTTGAATGTCGGCGAACGAGAGAGGAGACCAGGCGATCTTTCAGAGGAGGAGATCATCATGTGGCAGAGAATGCTATTGCTCAGCGCGGCAGGAGTTCTGCTGGTCGGCACCAGCTTCGGGTGGGCGGCGGATCAGCAGCGTACCGGACAGCAGGCCCAGATGCAGGAGCAGGTTTACGGCAGCCAATTGATGACAGAGGAGGAACGGGCCGAGCATCGCGCCCAGATGCGTGCCGCCACCACCGAAGAGGAGCGCGAGAGGATTCGTCGGGAACAGCATGAAAGAATGAAAGAGCGGGCGAAAGCGCAGGGAGTCACCCTTCCGGAGGAACCGCCTGAGCGGGGGATGGGTCGCAAAATGGGGCC
>JACZKF010000515.1 GCA_014860175.1 Desulfuromonadales bacterium
TTGCACCCCTTCCTACCCCCCTTTTTCCACGATTGGTCCGTTTACATCATAATTTCAAATAATTAACTATTGCTAAGATTTTGGCACTCCTATTGCTCTCCACTGGCATTGGCTTCGACCATCAGCGCAGCAAGAAACATCGAGAAGAAAAGTTCTTCCCAATGCAGATTCCCAAGAGTCTGCAACCAACTCAACGGAATGGAGAGACTCGAAGCCGTTCCGGCGTGGTAGAACCACCCCCCTGCAGCGCAGGGGAACTCACTGGAAAAGGGGGTGAATTCAGAAGAAAAGTAAATCGGGAGTTACCGGCCGCCCGGGTGGGGGCGAGCGGCCAAGTCGCCACACCAACCTTTGAAGGAGAGAAGGAACATGTCTCAACGTAGTAAAACTGCCACCAAAGTCGCAGCACTGCTTGGGTTGTCCTTGTTTTTCGGCGCATCGGCCGCCATGGCCGGCACCATCACCGGGTGGAACACCAGTAACGTAACGCTGGTGCCGGGCCCGTATATTGAATGGAACACGTATAAAAACCCGGTTTACACCAATTCCCTCAAGACAACCACTAATGGGTATCTTTCCTGGAAAGAGTCCGACGTGAAATCGCCCGGCATGAAGGTCGTCAACAGGGATGACGTCACCGGGCTGCGCTGTATCATGACGACCGGCTTCAATCCCTTCGATGGTACCGACAAAATGTGTTCGGACCCGCTCCAGTCGAGCAAGCGCTGGAAGATCGGTGGGACCAACGGGCAGCCGATCGACATCTATTTCAATGTCGCGACCGATACCCTGACCACTTACTACAACTCCCTGCAGAAATTGACCAATGCCGACGTGCGGAAGTGGAAAGGTTTCAAAGCGCAGCTCGGCTTCATGGTCAACGGGGTGTTCACCCCCTCCAAATCCCTTGACGGTCTCGGGTTTTCCACCAACAAAGGGAAGTACTTCACCACCACTACCACCGCCGTTCAATCGGCAGAGGTCTTGTCGGCTCTCTTCGCCCAGGGACTGGCCGGCCCCACCGATATCAACCATCCGACTACCGGCTATTTCGATCCGGCCAACCGGATGGGCTACTTTCTGACCGCCACCGAAGATACCATCGACTCCGGCGCTCTCACCTCCAACTACTTCGCCCTGTTCGGCGACTGGAACAACCTGTCCGGCGTCCCCTACGGCTACTACTACGACAATGACGCCATCCCCTACACCGACAACCTCCTTATGGCCAACTGCGACGGCACCTTCGACGCGGTTACCGGCACCTGCAAGGGCACCTGGGTCACCTACCGCAGCCAGGCGGGGCTCGATCCCAAAACGGGGCTCCCCTATCCTTCGGACGGCGTGAAGAAGGCGGTTCCTGCCGACATCCTCGCCATGTGGGAGTCCAACGTCCTGTACGCTCCTGCTTCGCTCGAGGACCTTGCGAACCTGGGGCTGAACTATTACGTCACGATCAATAAAAACAGCGCCAAGTGGCCGACCCCGACCCAGTTCGTGCTGCGCTTTACCCCGAAGTTCTGATACGAGTTACCTGCCTCCGATGGTGTTCTGACCGCAGGGGGAGCCTCCGGGCTCCCCCCGTGCTTTTACGATGCCACCTCATCGCCCAGCACAGAATCCGCGGCCGGCCACCTCCTCGACATCGTCACCGACAGCCTCGGCATACCTAAACTTCGCCTGGGGAGAGCGGCCATTGCTCCATCCTTCCCGAGAGATAGTTCCCTTGGCCACCGACCCCCGCAACCCTGGTTGTCGGCGTCAACGGCGGTCAAACATCCCGAGGGACCGGCCAGGCAGGTGCCCCGGGCGGATTCTTGCCAGGGGACAAGAAACCCAGGTTGCACCCTTGGATCAGCAAATTTTTTACCGTGAATACATTTCCCTTATTTTCCAGCTGGTTACACATTGGCAGAAAATGGCACTGCAGTTGCTTAAGAAAAAGATCTTGAGTTTGCGGAGGTCCCTGCCTGAAGGTACCCCGTTTTGGAGAACGGAGAAACAAAATGAACACACGCCCCTACCGCACCGCAGCCGTGGTGGCCGCCCTGGCTCTCCTGAGCCCCCTGGGCAGCCCCGATGCCGACGCCGGCATCGTCAGCTACACCTCCCCCAAGCATGTCTTCAGCATCAACGATGTCATGTGCGACAAAAACGTCTTCGGCACCGCCTGCCTCAGCCCGACCGCGAACCGCAATGCCAAGGACGGCCTCCCCTACTACGGCATCGACAACGCCTACGGCTTCCAGGTGCAGAACTTCGCCTCCCCGGTCTCCCTGCCGATGGACGGCGTCTACGACAACGGCCAGATCCGCAACGTCCCGGACGAGTTCGGCAACGGCAAGGGGGTGGCGACCATCACCCAAGTCACCCCCCGCTTCCTCAGCGGCCCTCTGCGCGGGGAATGGGCCGCCGGCCTCGGCGGCAACTCGGTCAAGGCCTCCAGCGAACACTGGCTGGTCATGGACCACATCCTCAACGCCCCCTGGATGCCGCCGCTGGTAGAGGTGAAATTCGATGCCGCCGGAAACGCCTTGAATGTCGGCGACTTCGGCACCCGGATGAAGGACGACGGCAAGATCCTCTTCATGTGGGGGAACATGAACAAGAAGCCGACGGAACTGCGGCTCTACACCACGCTCCCCGTCCCCGACGCCTGGAAACAGCCGGGGGCGAATTATAAGGTGACCTCGGCCCGGCTGCTGGTCACCCACCTGATCTCCAACAGCCCCAACGACCAGCTGCGCCCGGAAGATTTCGAAAATGAGAGCGCAACCGGCATCCTGCCGCGCTACACCGTCTGCCCTACCGCCCCGGCCGCAGCCCCCCAGGCTTGTGCCGGTCTGCCGGAAGGCACCTGGGTGTCGGCCGTCGATTCGACCGAAGGAGATGGCGACTTCATCCCCGCCGGCACGGTGTTGCGCAATATCACTCCGATCATCTTCGACAAGGATGGCGACGGAATCCCGGAGTACGTCGATTACAAAACCAACGCCTGGTACACCACCCTCGACCGCGACCCCTTCGGCGGCCCCAACCCCCGCTGGCGTCTTAAATCGAGCAAGTACGGGCAGGATCTCCCCGGCGTCGAGCTGCCTCAGTACGAACGCGACACCCTCACCACCACCAGTCTCGACCTGCTCAGCATGAAAGACGCCCAAGGGAATTCCATTTTGTCCCAGAGCGTCAACTGGTACCGCTATCTCGACATCAATCCCGAAAAAGACGACTTCGTTCAGGACAACTTCACCGCCGACGGTTGCCCCCTCACCCCCGACTTCGACCTGATGGTCTACATCAAGGGGGAGTATTCGGGGAACGAAATCTACGATGCCCAACTGCTCGTCACTTACGATGACCCCAACAATCAAGCTCCGCCGCAGGCGGTGGTTCCCGACGTCAAGATCGACAGCATCCAGCTGCCGCCGGTAACGGGGGGCAAGTCCGGAGAGATCACGGTAATGCTGCACAACGAAGTTGCCGGTGCGGTCAGCGGTCTGCTGACTGTCGAGGTGGCAGACCTGGCCGGCGTCCGCCTCGACTCCTACAGCACCAGCTTCGCCACCGACGCTGCTGGCGGACCGAGCCTTCTGTCCTTTGACTGGACCGCCCCAAGCTACCAGACAACGGTCACCGCCACCGCAGTCGCCAACGGGGTAAAAGATGAAACCAACTTGGCCAATAACAGCGCCTCCACTACCTTGGTGATCAAGCAGCTCAAACTCAGCGGCAAGAAGTAGCTCCGTCCGGCCCCCGCGGGTTGCCGCGGGGGCCGCCTCTGAGAGGAAACCGCCCAATGTCACGAATGAATGTTCTACTTGCAACCGTTTTTGCCCTGTTCCTGGCTCCGCTGTCGACGTCGGCGAGCGCGGCGACCCCGACCTACGTCGCCGACATGGAAGTCACCTACCAGGAGTCGATCAGCGTCGCCCAGATCTGGGCCCGACCAGGGCTGCTGCGGATGTCGGCGTCGGGAGGGCGTGCCTTCACCGGCATGATCACCGATTACCGGCAAGATAAAGCCTGGGCGCTGGCGCCGGCTGCCGGCAAGTACCAACAGTTTCCGGTCAGTAGTCTGCGCGACCATGTCCCCCATTTTTTTGATCCGGCCCTGCAGGTGGTCAGCAAAAAGGAGGAGGGCCGGGAGATGGTGGAGGATCGGCCAGCGAACCGCTACCGGGTCGTTCTCGACCAGCCTGGGCGCCGCGGCTACAGCGGCCTGCTCTGGGAAGCGGTCGATCTTCCCGGCTACCCCCTCCGGTGGGAAGACCAGGGGCAAGCGGTGGTCGCCACCTGGAAAAATGCGGCCCTGGTCGATGTCTCGGACGATTTTTTCGCCCTGCCGACCGGTTACAGCGAGCAGAAGAACACCCTTGACGGCGACGAGACCCCGGTCGGGCCGGCTGCCGCAGGAGAGACAACAGGGCCGCCCATCTGACTCCCGCATAGTGAAGTGCAAGGTTACAATCCCCCGGCGGACGTTCCACGGGGGATTTTTTTTGCCCTGGCTGACACCCCCCTCTCCCCGTAAAAGCAGATCCCCGCAACTATGGTTGTCATTGCCATTGTCGGCAACAACCGAGCGAGTGCCGAAGCAGGCAGCTTTTAGGATCCCGTGCCCCGACGGAAGGGGAACTCAGGTTGCACCCCTTCTTCGCCCCGATTTCCCCCGCCGGAGTCTTTTACATTGAGAAATCGATATATTAGGCACTTTTAAACAACTGGCACTGCATTTGCTTTAGAGAAAGCTCATTGTGGCTGCCAATCCGAGAGCATCAGGGGGTCCCCGGACTCCCTATCTTCTGGAGTTCCCCCATCGGAATTCCGCTATGGAACCATACCCCAAAGGAGAAGGAGGTGAACCAAAGGGGTGCCCCAAGGGGCTGCGGCGTGGGGTCGCAGGTCCGAATCTTTCAACTGTTGTCAATTGAATAAGGAGCGCAGGAAATGAAAACGTCGCAATTGGGTAAGAGTTTGTTGACTTTGGCAGGTATGGCACTGCTGTCCGCCTCCGCCCAGGCGGGCGTCATCACTGGCTGGGACAAGAGCAACGTCATCACCGACCCTGGCCCTTACACCGAATTCGTCACCTATCCAAGCACTCTCTACACCAGCACTACCAAGACTGACACCAACGGTGCGATCACCTGGAAACACACCGACGTTCAGCCCCCGGGGATGAAAATCGTCAACCTCGATGACGTCACCGGCGAAAAATGCATCATGACCACCGGCTGGAACCCCTATGATTTTTCCGACAAGATGTGCTCCGACCCGCTGCAGTCGAGCAAGCGCTGGAAAGTCAAAGGCACCAAGAATGCGCCCATCGATGTCTATTTCCAGGCCGGCACCGGCACCACCAGCATTTATCGCTCGCTGCAAAAATTGACCGACGGCACCGACGTCCCCTGGAAAGGGTTCCGCGCCGAACTCGGCTTCCTGGTCAACGGCCAGTTCGTCAAGTCGACGGCCGGCGACGGTCTCGGTTTCTCCACCAGCCGCGGTGCCTACTACACCAAACTGACCGCCTCTTCCACCCAGACTGCCGAGAGCCTCGCGGCCCTCTTCGCCCAAGGGCTGGCCGGCCCGGCCGACAAATACCACCCGACCACCGGCTATTTCGATCCGACCACCCGCTTCAGCTACCTGCTCTATGCCCTGGAGGACGAAATCTACACCGGCGCCCTCTCCTCCAACTACTTCAACCTGTTCGGCGACTGGAACAACGCCAGCAACGTCCCCTTTGGCTACTTCTATGACGACGACAACAACATCAATACCGACAACACTCTGATGGCCAACTGCCAGGGGGAATTCGTCGTCACCGATCCGATCATGGAAACCGGCTACTGCAATGGCACCTGGGTCACCTATCGCAGCCAGGCCGGCCTCGACTCCAGGGGTCTGGCTTACCCCTCCGACGGCGTCGCCAAGCCGGTACCGGCCGACATACTTGCCGCCTGGCAAGCAAACCCCCTTTACCTGACCGGCCCCATCGAAGACCTGGCCAATCTCGGCCTCAACTATTACATCACCATCGGCGACAACACCAAGTGGCCGACTCCGGCCCAGTTCGTTCTGCGTTTCTACCCGATTCCGGCTACCGCCACTGCGCCGGCGCCGGTGGAGATCTGCACCGACGGCATCGATAACGACAAAGACGGCAAGATCGACTGCGCCGACTCCGATTGCGCCGCCAACCCGGCCTGCCCGGCGCCCGCTTCGGAGATCTGCACCGACGGCGTTGACAACGACCAGGATGGCAAGACCGATTGCGCCGACGCCGACTGCGCCGGCATCAGCGGCTGCGGCCCCGAGGGACAGAAAACCACCTGCTCCGACGGCATCGATAACGACGGCGACGGTTTCATCGACTGCGCCGACAGCGGCTGCAAGAAAAACCCGTCCTGCCGGTAACGGTTGACAAAAACTTCCCGGGGAGTCCACGACGGACTCCCCGGGAAGCCCTCTGAAACCAGAAAGCTTTTAACACGGGGGGGAATCACAGGCGAAAGGAGGTGAATCGTTCCGGGGTCGGGAACACTAACCAACTCGGCGGCATGGGGCCGCTGAAAACAGTCAACCTCAAATGTCCATGATGAAGGAGCACAAAGGAATGAAGCCGTCTCAATTGTTCAAGAATTTGTCGGCGCTGGCGGGTTTGGCGCTGCTGGCCGCCCCGGCCAACGCGGGCGTCATCACCGGCTGGGACATGAGCAACGTCACCGTGGCTCCCCCCCCCTACGAGGATTTCGTCACCTACCCGAGCACCCTCTACACCAGCGCCGCCAAAACGGCCACCAATGGAGCGATCACCTGGAAGGAAGGCGACGTCCAGGCCCCGGGGATGAAGATCGTCAACCTGGACGACGTCACCGGCGAAAAATGCATCATGACCACCGGCTACAACCCCCTCGATTTCTCCAACAAGATGTGCTCCGACCCGCTGCAATCGAGCAAGCGCTGGAAAGTCAAAGGCACCAAGAACGACGTCATCGACGTCTATTTTTCGGCGACCACCGGCACCACCAGCATCTACCGCTCACTGCAGAAGCTGACCGACGGCACCGATCTCAAGTGGAAAGGTTTCCGCGCCGAGCTCGGTTTCATGGTCAATGGGGCCTTCGTCAAATCGAAGGTTGGTGACGGCCTCGGCTTCTCCACCATCAGAGGCGCTTACTACACCAAACTGACCGCCTCCTCCACCCAGACCGCCGAAACCCTTTCGGCCCTGTTCGCCCAGGGGCTGGCCGGACCTGCCGACAAGTACCACCCGGCCACCGGCTACTTCGACCCGACCACCCGCTTCAGCTACCTGCTCTACGCCCTGGAAGACGAGATCTACACCGGCGCCATCTCGGCCAACTATTACAACCTGTTCGGCGACTGGAACAACGCCAGCAGCGTCCCCTACGGCTACTTCTATGACGACGACGACAATATCAACACCGACAATACTCTGATGGCCAACTGCGACGGCACCTTCGTCGTCACCGACCCGATCATGGAAACCGGCTACTGCACCGGCACCTGGGTGACCTACCGCAAACTGCCCGGCCTCGACGCCAACGGAATCGCCTACCCCTCCGACGGCATCAAAAAACCGGTTCCGCTCGACATGATCGCCGCCTGGCAGGCGAACCCCCGCTACCTGACCGGGCTCATCGATGACTTGGCGAACCTCGGCCTCAACTACTACATCACCATCGGCGACAATACCAAGTGGCCGACCCCGGCCCAGTTCGTCATGCGCTTCTACCCGATTCCCGCCGCCGCTCCGGCCCCGGCGGAGATCTGCACCGACGGCATCGACAACGACAAAGACGGCAAAATCGACTGCGCCGACTCTGATTGCGCCACCAACCCGATCTGTCCGGCTCCGGTTGCCGAGATCTGCACCGACGGCCTCGACAACGACCTGGACGGCCTGACCGACTGCGCCGACCCCAACTGCGCCGGCATCAGCGGCTGCGGCCCCGAAGGGCTAAAAACGACCTGCACCGATGGCATCGACAACGACGGCGACGGCTTTACTGACTGCGCCGACCCTGGCTGTGCAAAGAACAAACTCTGTCTGTAGTCACAACGGCACGCCGGGGGGGCCTCCAGGCTCCCCCGGTTTTTTTTCCTGACACAGAGGTCTTCGTCATGACGCGCTATGCATTTCTTCTGCTCCTTTTTGGTTGGCTGATGGCGGCCCCGGCGCAAGCGGCCGGGCTGAAAATCGAACGGCAAGAGCTCCCCTTGACGGAGACTCCCCGCCAGGTGGCATACGCTGCCGACGGCGACCGGATCTTCGTCCTGAGCAGCACCGGCAAGGTCGTCGTCTATGCGGCAGAGGGCCGCCTTCTCGGCGATTTTTTCGCCGGCGACAATGTCACCAGCATCGCCGCCGCCCCCGATGGGGATCGGCTGTTCGTCGGCCGAGCCGACAAGCCGGTCCTGGAACTGATCGAACTTTCCTTCCCGCAGGAGATCGACATCACCGGCGCCCCGATCCGCGGGGCGGCAGAGGCCCCGGTCACCGTCACCGTCTTCAGCGAATTCCAGTGTCCCTACTGTGCCTCCGTCCAGTCGGTCCTAGACCAGGCCCTCACCGCCTTCCCCGGCAAGGTCAAGCTGGCTTTCAAGCATTATCCGTTGCAGCGCCACCCCCTGGCCCGCCCGGCGGCCCTGGCGACGGTAGCGGCGCAGAGGCAGGGGCGCTTCTGGGAACTGCACGATCTGCTCTTTTCGCACCAGCAGGAGCTCGACACCGACACTATCCGGGAGCTGGCAATCAAGGCCGAGCTCGACATGACCGCTTTTGACAGCTGCTTGCAAGACCCGGAAACGGTTCGGAAAGTAAATCAGGACCACGCCGATGGGGTTGCCGCCGGCGTGCGCGGCACCCCGACCATTTTCGTCAATGGCCAACTGCTCAAGAACCGCTCCCCGGCCGCCCTCAATGACCTGATAACCCAGCAACTGGGCGCCACCGGGAGGCCTCCTAGAGAGGAAAAATGATGAAGCGACAACGCTCCACCCTGGCCCGCCTGGTGGGCCTCCTGCTCCTGCTCTTTTCCCTGCTGGTCACCGGACCGGCACTGGCGGCCAAGCCCGCCCCTCCTCCGACCACTGGCGGAATACTGACCGGCAAGGTGACCAATGCCGTCACCCTGAAGATCATCATCGGCGCCACCGTCACTGCCGTCGGATCTCCCGGCAGCTACAGCGCCGTCACTAACAGCAAGGGGGTCTACTCCATCTCCCTGCCGGCCGGCGACTACCAGATCACCGCCAAGGCGACCGGCATGGCCGACCTGACGGTGGCCCGCACCATCGTCAACGCCGTCACCACCACCGTCAACTTCGCCCTGACCACCGGCGTCGCCTCCACTCTCCCCCACGCCAGCCGGATCAGCAGCTACAACGGCCCCCAGACCTGCCTCGGCTGCCACGGCACCGCCATCGCCGACCAGGTCTTCGCCTC
>JACZKF010000516.1 GCA_014860175.1 Desulfuromonadales bacterium
CCTTTGTTGCTGATCGGCCCTGACCTGCCGCAATTTCCCTCACCCCTGCCCCTCTCCCGGGGGAGAGGGGAACATCGTCTGCTCAGGCCGACATCGGGATGATCTCGATCGAATCTCCCTGGGCGACTTCCCCCTGCGCCCGGACGACGGCGAAGACCCCTTCGCGCGGCATGACGCAGTCACCGGCCTGGTAGTAGATGGCGCAGCGCTGATGACACACTTTGCCGATCTGGGTGATCTCCAGCACGACCGTGCTGCCGACCCGCAGCCGGCTGCCGATCGGCAACGAGACCAGATCGACCCCGCGGGTGGTGAGGTTCTCGGCGAAGTCGCCGGGGCCGACATCGAGTCCGGCCCCCCTCATCTTGTCGATGCTCTCCTGCGCCAGCAGGCTGACCTGCCGGTGGCCGTCGCCGGCGTGGGCATCACCGCGCAGACCGGCGTCGGCGAGAAAGTCGCCGCGGCCGATGTTGCGCTTCTTCTCCCCTTTGCTGCTGCTGCTGCAGACGGCAATGATCTCGGTGGGCTGCATCGGGTCCTCGCGTTAGCTGGCGTTTTTGATCATGTTCTTGGCAATGATCGTCTGCTGGATCTGGCTGGTCCCTTCGAAGATCCGAAACAGCCGCATGTCGCGGAAGAACCGTTCCACCGCGTACTCCCGGGTGTAGCCGTAGCCGCCGTGGATCTGCACCCCTTTGTCGGCCACCCGGCAGACCATCTCGGAGGCGAACAGCTTGGCACAGGACGCCTCCATGCTGACGTTCTTCTTCAGGTCGTATTTGCGGGCGGTATCGACGACCATGCAGCGGGCGGCGTAGGCTTCGGCCTTGCAGTCGGCGAGCATCGCCTGGATCAGCTGGAAATCGGCGATCGGCTTGCCGAACTGCTTTCTCTCCATGGCGTAGGTCAGGGTCTCCTGAATGACCCGTTCGGCCGCGCCGACGCAGACCGCGGCAATGTGGGTGCGCGATTTGTCCAGGATCTTCATCGCCGTCTTGAACCCCTGCCCTTCCTTGCCGCCGAGAAGGGCGCTGGCCGGAACCCGGCAGTCTTCGAAGACGACGTCGCATACATGGCCGCCCCACTGCCCCATCTTCCGTTCATTCTTCCCCAGGGAGAGGCCGGGGGTCCCGGCATCGACGACAAAGGCGCTGACGCCGCGGGCCCCCTTGTCGGCCGGGTCGGTGCGGGCGAAAACGGTGAACAGCCCCGCCTCCGGCGCATTGGTGATGAACCGCTTGGTGCCGTTGAGCACGTAGTGATCGCCATCCTTGACCGCCGTGGCGCGCAGGGCGGCGGCGTCGGAGCCGGCTTCCGGCTCGGTCAGGCAGAAGGAGGCGATCAACTCCCCCGACGCCAGCGCCGGGAGGTATTTGTGTTTCTGCTCTTCGGTGCCGTCGAAGACGATCCCCAGGGAGCCGATGCCGACATTGGTGCCGATCACCGACCGGAACACCGGGGCAGCATGACACAGTTCGAACACGACGTTGACCTCTTCTTCCAGGGTCAATCCGAGGCCGCCGTACTCCTCGGGGATCGACAGGCCGAAGAGCCCCAGTTCGCGCATTTCGTCGACCACCTCGGCCGGGATGTGATCCGTTTCGGAAACCTCCTCCTCGATGGGGATCAGCCGTTCCTTGACGAAACGGGCCACAGTTTCCAGCATGACATTGAGAGTGGTTTCATCATTGATCATCGGTCGGTCTCCCAGTATGGTGGTGGTTCGCTAAAGTGACGGTGTTCTGTGACGATCTGTGACGCCGCGGCGGAACGCCGGAAAAATATTGTTCTATTGCATGCAATTTTGTATGCAAAATATTTACAAGTCAGCCCGGAATTTGTCAAGGTTTTTTTCCGCGGGCGGCGCAGGGAAGAGGGTGAAGGTTCAACCTGGCGGAAAGCATCCGATTAGAGACAAAAAGCTCTTGACATCAGGGGGCGCGGGCTGTAAATTTCTTGCATGCAACATTGCATGTAATAATGAATGCTGATCCCCCGACCGATCGACTGCAGCGGAAAAGAGCTGGAAAACGGACGGAATCACCAGGCAGGAGAGGTGGGCGGGGGGCGCTTGGCAACAGTACCATGACCGGCTCCCCGAAGGGAGCTTAAAATGATGTTTCTCCACCCGCTGCTTCCCCCCGTGACGGGGATTGCGCACCACGCTTGTTTCCCGGGATCGACAGGGTCGCCCGGGGACGGAGGATGCTGATGGCAACCGTTCTTCTCGAAAAACCCCAAGAGGGGACTGCGCTGCTGAGAATCAACCGGCCGGAAGCCAAGAACGCACTGAATACTGAAGTGCGTCAGTTGCTCGCCGACTATTTTCGCCAACTCGGCAGCGACCCCGAGGTCCGCTGCATTATTATTACCGGCGACCAGGCGGCGTTTGCCGCCGGTGCCGATCTGCGGGAGTTGGCCGGCAGCGGCGCTCTCGAGGTGATGCTGCGCCGGGTCCACCTGCTGTGGCAGGCGATCTCGCACTGTCCCAAGCCGGTCATCGCGGCGGTCAATGGGTATGCCTGGGGGGGCGGGTGTGAGCTGGCGATGCATGCCGACATCATCGTCGCCGGGGAAAGCGCCAGCTTCTGCCAGCCGGAAATCAAAGTCGGGATCATGCCCGGGGCGGGGGGGACGCAGCGGCTGCTGCGCGCCGTCGGCAAATTCAAGGCGATGAAGATGATTCTTACCGGCCAGCCGGTGAGCGCTCAGGAAGCGTTCACCATGGGGCTGGTCAGCGACGTGGTCCCTGATGCCGAGGTGCTCGAGACCGCCTTGAAGCTGGCCCGGCAGATCGGTGCCATGCCTCCGCTGGCGGTGGAGCAGATCAAAGAGGTGGTGCTGGCCGGCCAGGACGCCCCTCTGGAGACCGCTCTCATGCTCGAGCGCAAAGCGTTTCAGCTGCTGTTCGATTCGCAGGATCAGAAAGAAGGGATGACGGCGTTCTTTGAAAAGAGAAAACCGCAATACCGGGGGAGATAGCAGCTTATGACCGACGTTCGTCTCGAAAATCTGGTCTTTGGCATTGTCGGCGCCGGCGCCATGGGGCGCGGCATTGCCCAGATCGCCGCCCAGGCCGGGGCCAAGGTCCTGCTCTACGACACCCGTTCCGGGGCTGCCGCCGAGGCGGTGGCCTTTGTCCGTCAGATGTTCCAGCGCCTGCAGGAAAAGGGGAAGCTCGACGCCGCGCAAGCCCAGGCCGCCTGTGGACGCCTGGCGGTGGCCGAATCGCTGGCCGAATTCTCCCCCTGCCAACTGGTCATCGAGGCGATTGTCGAAGATCTGGAGGTCAAGCGGGGGCTGTTCAAAGATCTTGAAGAGGTGGTCGCCGACGGCTGTCTGCTGGCGACCAACACCTCCTCGCTGTCGGTGACGGCCATCGCCGCCGCCTGCCGCCGCCCCGGCCGGGTCGGCGGGTTCCACTTTTTCAACCCGGTGCCGCTGATGAAAGTGGTCGAGGTCATCGACGGCTTTTTGACCGAGCCGTGGGTCGGCACTCTGCTGGCCAGCCTGGCTCGGCAGATGGGGCATACGCCGGTGCGGGCCAAGGATTCTCCCGGATTCATCGTCAATCATGCCGGACGTGGCTTCGTGACCGAGGCGTTTCGCCTGCTGGGCGAATCGGTGGCTGAATTCTACGAGATCGACCGGATCATGCGCGAAGCCGCCGGCTTTCGCATGGGCCCCTTCGAGCTGATGGACCTTACCGGCCTCGACGTCACCCATCCGGTGATCGAATCGATCTACCACCAGTACTACCAGGAGCCCCGTTACCGCCCTTCCCCCCTGGCCCAGCAGCGGGTGACCGCCGGCGTTCTCGGGCGCAAGAGCGGGCGCGGCTTCTATCAGTATCAGAACAATACGCCGGTCGCCATGCCGGTGACCCCCCTGCCGGCCGAGCGGCCAGCCCGGGTCTGGGTGAGCCGGAGCTGCGCGCCGAGCCGGCAGCAGCTGGTGACTCTGGTCAGCTCCCTCGGGGGGGCCCTCGACGAGAGGACGACTCCGCAGGCCGATTC
>JACZKF010000517.1 GCA_014860175.1 Desulfuromonadales bacterium
GCCATCACCACCCTGAGCGCCACCCCCAGCTCTTTATTGGAGGGGAGGGCGACCACAGTCGGCCTGTCGGCCATCATCCAGGGGACTCCGTCCAACTACAGCTGGCGGCAGATCGGTGGGCCGAAGGTTCCCCTCAGCGCCGCTGGGGCCACCGCCGCCCATGCCGATGTCAGCCGGCTGGAAGTCGCCGCCGAATGCGACCTGATCTTTGAACTCACCGTCGGCGACGCCGCCGGTGCTTCGACCTCGGCCCGGGTGACGGTGCCGGTGCAGCCGGCCGACATCGTTCAGTACCCGGCGCCGCACGTGCAGATCGGCGGCGCCAGTACCGCCGTCGCCCGCTTCGTCCACGGGGGGGCCGAGTGGTGCCTGTTCAACGTCGGCACCGCCCTCAAGGCGACTCCGGTCACGCTGGGGACGCGACCGGTGCACCAGATCGTTCTCCCCGGCTTCATCCGCGACCTCACGGTGGTAGTCTGGAACGGCGGCACCTATGCCGTCGCCGCCCTGGGGGAAGCCGGCGTGGCACTGGTCGACCTGGGCGACCCGGCGGCGCTGCGGGTTCTCAATGTCGCCGCGGTCAACTACCGGTTGGAAGATGTCACCTTTGCCGAAGGTGGGGGCACCATTCTTTACGGCAATCTCATCGAGTCGAGCCGAGCGCCGATCGTGGCGACGGCCAGCGACGGGGTCAATCTCTATCTGGCCGACGCCGAATTCGGCATTCACAAAACCGCTTTGGCCAATCTGTTCGGCAATGTGCGCGAAGCCGACGGCACCTTGCTGATCGAGCAGGAGCGGGCCACCGTGCAATACGCCGGCGAACGCCCCTGGGGGGGGCCACAGTCGCTGAAGCTCTTCGGCAATCGCCTCTTCGCCCCCCTCGATGTGCTGGGGGTAGGTATTTTCGACCCGTTGACCCTGGAGCAGGTCGGCCGTTACAACCTCTACACTGATACGGCGCGCCAGGAAGATTACTTCGGCGCCATGGACGTCGCCTTGGCGGTGGCCCGCGATCCGCGCAGCAGCGACCCGTATCTTGACAGTTTCACCGGCATGCCCGACTACCGGCAGGTGAATTTCGAAATACGCAATGCCAGCAAGGGGAAGACCAAAAGCGAAGAGCTCCCCCATCCATGGGCCGACCTGGAGCGAGAGGCGCGCTGGTATTACCAGGCGATCGATGTCGACCTCGCCCTGCAGGGGTCCAGGACCATCGCCTACATCGCCTACTCCCTCGGCGGCGTCATCGCCGTCGATGTCACCGGCTTCGACACGGCGAGCCGCGACCGCTTTCTGCAAGGGAACTTTCTCGGCTTTTTCCCGGCGGTACCGGCCAACGGCCCCGATGAAACCGGCTCCCAGCCCGCCTCTCTCCTCCCCTATGAAGGGGCCGGCAAGCTCAAGGAGTCGGGGGTTCGGGCGGTGCAGGTCCAGGGGGACCGCCTCCACCTGACCGATCATTTCGCCGGCTTGGTGGTTCTCGACCGGGCGGCCACTCCCGAGACATGGCGCGGTCCGAACGGCCCCTTCAACAACGACACCATCGGCATCGCCGGCGACCATCTCCCCCCCTGGGAAAACGTTACCTCCTACAATATGGGCCCTTATGACCAATTGGATAACGAGTCGCTGCCGATGGCCTTTTTCCAGCCCCCCTGCCTGCTCGCCACGGCCGAGCTCAACGGCCACGGCAGCACCCTGGTACTTCTCGATCGCATCGACCCGGCCCCTGGCAACATCGACCTGCTCGAATGCTCGGGGGGGGGCGGGTTCGTCTTCGTCGACCTGAAGAATCTGGCGGCGGCGAAGATGGCCGACCGCTTCGCTATCGTCGCCTATGAGCCGCCGACGGCTGAGATCGGCGCCGCCCCGGACGGCTCCCCGACTCAGACCATCTCCATCGGCCACACCGCCGGGGTGACGGCTTCCCACGGCTATCTCTACGTCGCCGACGGACCGCACGGGGTGACCGCCTGGAAGATCACCGACGCGGCCGGCTATCCGACCGACGCCGTGCAGCTGGTTGCCAATACGGTGCAGAACGAATACCCGGTGACCGTCGCCGGCGAAACCATCTATCCCCCTTCCCACGCCGTGCGGGTGGTCGCCGGCCCCCAGGAGGCGGTCTGGGCCCTGTGCGCCCGCAACGGGCTGCGCCGGGTACCGGTGGCTGCCGTCGAAGCCGGTCAGGCGGTGGTCGGGGCGCCGCTGCTGCTCAAGCTCGGCCTGGCCGACATCTACGAACACAACAACGAGATCTCCAACGTCGCGGAACTCAACTTCCAGGACCACGCCTATGGCGCGGTTTTCGTCGGCACCCTCGCCTTCGTCGCCGACGGCGGCAATGGTCTCACCGTCTACGACGTGAGCAAGGACCCGACCGTCGCCGGCAGCGGCTTTTTCGTCGGCAATCTCGGCACCACCAAGGAGCAGCCGCTGTTCGGCCGAGCCGCCTCCGTCGACCTGTGGCAGAACCCGGCCACCGGCCGGCGCTATGCCCTGATCGCCGCCGGCCCCTATGGGGTTGGGGTGGCTGATATCACCGACCCGCGAGCGATGCAGGTGATCAAGGTTTTTGAGCCGATCAAATATGAAAACGGCGACGTCGGTTCGGCCGACGGCAAGGCGAGCGACGTCAAAGTGGTGGGCGACAAGGCCTATTTCGCCTACGACAGCTTCGGCCTGATCAGCTATGCGCTGGCCGATCTGGTCGCCCCGGTGCCGGCCGGGGTGTCGCCGACCGAGCTGTTCAAAAAGAGCACTCGGGGAATCGTCGAATACGACCACCGGCCGGTCGCCCTGGGGCGCTTCAAACTGCAGGAGGTGGCGGGATATGAGGAGGTGAGTGGCGGCGCCATCCGTCTGGCATCTACCACCCAAGGGGGGCGAGTCTATTTCTATGCCGCCTTCGGTGAGGCCGGGGTGATCAAAATCGATTTCACCGACCCGGCCAACCCGCTGCTGCTCGATCGGGCCGATACGGCCGGCGAATGCCAGGACATCGCCATCGCCAACGGCCGGCTATTCGTCGCCGATGGCGCCGGCGGGCTGGTCCTGTTCAAATAGCCGGAGAGTCCGGCAACCGCCCGGGGCAATAGGCCTCGGGTCGACACGGCCCGGCGGAAGAGCGCCGGGCCGTGTTTATTTGTAGTACATCAGCTGCCGGGCATATGGAGCCACCGCCGCTTCCATCTTCGCCATCTCCTCGGCACCGAGCGCCCCCTTGGCGGCCGCTTCGACATTTTGCTGCACCTGCTGCGGATTGTCGCAACCGATGACGATGGTCGAGACGTCGTGGGCCAGGGCGTAGCGGATCCACGGCTCCGGCGTGCCGTAGTCGGGGACCTGCAGCCCCAGGCCGCGGCAGAGGACCTTCATCCCGATCACCCCCAGGCCGCGCCGCCGCGCCTCGGGGAGGACGCTGTCGAGGAAGCTGAGATAGGCGGGCTCGGCCGGGTTGACCGGCAGCAGCACGGTGTCGAAGGGGTAAAGCTCCAGCGCCTGTAGCAGGATCTGCGGCTCCTGATGGCCGGTGATCCCGAGGAAACGCACCTTTCCCTCTTTCTTGGCCCGCTCGAAGGCTTCGATGGCCCCGCCGGGACTGAAGATCTGCGCCAGATCGGCCTCGCTGCGCAGATCGTGCAGCTGCCACAGGTCGAGCCAGTCGGTGCGCAGATTTTTCAGCGTCGTTTCAAGATGGCTCAGCGCGCCGATGGCGGTGCGGTCATGGGACTTGCTGGTGAGAAAGATCCGCTGCCGATCGTCGCCCAGCGCCTCGCCGTAGTAGGCCTCGCTCCCCGAGTAGGCCCGGGCCGACTCGAAATAGCTGATCCCCAGATCGAGAGCGCGCCGGATCACCCCCGCGCCTCAGCCCCCCGGCCGAAGC
>JACZKF010000518.1 GCA_014860175.1 Desulfuromonadales bacterium
CCGCGGGGCAGGTTCAGGCCCTCGGCGGCAACCGTTTCGTCATCCCCCAGGAAGTGGCGACCCAGGCCCGCGGCAACCTCAATGAACTGCTCAAGCAGGCCCGGATGGAGCCGAACATCGTTGACGGCAGAACCGAAGGCTTCGTCGTACGGATGATCCAGCCGCGCTCTCTGCTGGCCAACCTCGGAATCCAGCGCGGAGACATTCTGAAACAGGTCAACGAGGTCGAGCTGAACAGCCCGGAGAAGGCGCTACAGATCTTCCAGCAGCTGCGCGAGGCGAAGACCATCTCCATCGGCCTGACCCGCAATGGCAACAATCTGAATTTTCAATATGAAGTCAACTAGAGCTGAGGCGGACGGCTCACAGAGCCGTTTCGTTCAGCCTGTCAGGAGGGCTTGCCCGTGCTGAAAAGATTGCCTCGTCTCATGCTGGTGCTCCTGGTCTGTCTGACCATGGCCCCGTTCAGCCCCCTGTGGGCTCAGGAGGAAGAGGAGGAGAGCGCCCCGGCGGAGGTGACGCCACCCGGGCCGGCGCCGGCGCCTGGACCTGGCCAACCGGAACCGCCTGGAGCTGAATTCGGGCCTGGTCCTCAACCCGGAGCCCCTGGACCTGGACCTGGGCCGGCCGCCGCGCCGGCACCTCGGGGGGCGGCGCCGGCCAAACCGGCGACCAAGGGGGGGAAGGTTTCCCTCGATTTCCGGGATATCGAGCTGACCGATCTGATCCAGACGATCAGCGAGCTGACCGGCACCAACTTCATCTATGACGAGACGGTCAAAGGGCGGGCGACCATCATCTCCCCCGACCCGATGACCCTGGATCAGGCCTACAACCTGTTTCTGACCGTGCTCAGCGTCAAAGGTTACACGGTGGTCCCCGCCGGACGGGTAAACAAAGTGGTGCCGATCCGCGACGCCAAGGAGAACAATCTGCCGACCTTCACCGGCGCGGCCAAAGTCATGGGCGATCAGTACATCACCCGGCTGGTGACCCTCAACAATGTCGATGCGGCGATGGTGGCGACCACCCTTGCCCCGCTGGTCCCCAAGACCAGCAGCGTGGTCGCCTACCCTCCGGCCAACACCCTGATTATTACCGACAGCGCCGCCAATGTCGAACGCCTGGTGCGGATCATCAACCAGCTCGACCAACCCAGCGGCGTCGACTTGATGGAGGTGATTTCGCTGCAGTACGCCGATGCCAATGAGGTGGCGCAGCTGATCAATCAGATCCTGGCCCAGGGGGGAGCCGGCACCGCCGCCCCTCGCACCCGCGCCCGGGCGGCTCAGGCTGCGGCCGGTCAGGAGGGGAGTCGAGTCATTCCGTACCCGCGGACCAACGCCCTGATCGCCCTGGCCACCATCCAGGACATGGAACTGATCCGCAGCCTGGTCGTTAGCCTCGACGACAAACCGACCCAGGCGCACGCCGGCATCTACGTCTATTACCTGGAAAACGCCGATGCCGAGACGCTGGCCACCACCTTGAACCAGATCGTCACCGGGGTGCGGCCCCAACCGCGCGCCACCGCCACCGCCGCCCGCACTCCGGGGCAGCCGGGGCAACCTGCAGTGGCGGGGCAGCCGGGACAGGCGTTGGGGCAGGTGGCGATCACCGCCGACAAACCGACCAACGCCCTGATCGTCAACTCCACCCCGGAGGATTATGAGATTTTGCGGGGGATCATCCGCCAACTCGACGGCAGGCGCAAGCAGGTCTTCGTCGAGGCGCTGATCATCGAGCTGTCGATGGACGCCACCAAACGCCTCGGCGCTTCTCTGCAGGGGGCTTTCGCCGTCGACGGCGATGGGATGGTGCTCGGCACCAGCAACCTGAATCAGACCCAGGCCGGGCTCAGCAGCTTCCTGCCGACCGCGGCCGGCGTCCCTTCCCTGCTGACCCAGTCGCTCAACGGCATCCTGCTCGGCGGCATGTTCAACCCGATTTCCGTCACCGCCCCGGACGGCAGCACGATGACCGTACCGGCCCTGTCGGCCCTGATCGACGTCTCCCGCACCACCGGCGACGTCAACATCCTCTCGGCGCCGCGCCTGCTCACCTCGGACAACGAGGAGGCGGAGATCATCGTCGGCCAGAACGTGCCGATCATCACCCAGCGCCTGACCGATACCGGCGGCATCGGCCTGGCGCAGAGCGTCTCGGTGGAGCGCCGGGATGTCGCCCTGACTCTGCGCTTCACCCCGCAGGTCACCGAGGGGAACCTGGTGCGCCTCAACGTCATGCAGGAGATCACCGACATCGCCGCCACTGCCGTCGGCGATGTCAACCAGGTTGGGCCGACCCTGACCAAGCGTCTGCTGCGCAACACCGTGCTGGCCGAAAACGGCCGCACCGTCGTCCTCGGGGGGCTGATCAGCAACAACCGCCAGGAAACCGTTTCCAAGGTGCCGCTGCTCGGCGACATCCCCGGGCTCGGCTGGCTGTTCAAACACACACGAACCACCGACCGCAAAGTCAACCTGCTGGTCTTCATCACGCCGCGCATCGTTCGCACCCCCGACGATCTGGCGAATGTCACCCGCCGCAGCCGGGCCGATATGGAGCAGTTCCAGGTGGAGGCTTTCGTGCCGCAGATCAATATCGATGGGCCGGAGGCGTTGCAGATCCCTCAAGCTACAGAACCTCTGATGCAGTAATCAAGTGCTGGGAGAGTCAGGATACGGATGAGCAGTTGGAAACTTCTGGGCGAGATTCTGGTGCAGGAGCACGCAGTCGCCCGCAGCAGGATCGATGAGGCGCTGGCCAGCCAGAAAGAATCTGGCCGGCCGCTGGGCGAGATCCTCCTCGTCATGAAAACCATCACCCCCGAGCTCCTGGCCCAAGCCCTGGCCAGCCAGCACGGGCTCCCCTTTTTGGACAAACTGGTCGGACCCTTCGCCAACGAGGAGTTGCTCGACCAGATCCCCATCGGCTTCGCCAAGGAATACCGTATCTTCCCGATGGAGCGCCGGGACGGCCGGCTGCGGGTGGCGGTCGCCGACCCCCTCGATAGCCGCCCCCTCAACGACCTGGCCGTCCTCACCCGGGAGTTCATCGAGATCAGCGTTGCCGCCCCGGACGAAATCCTGCGCGCCATCAACCGCAGCTACGAGGAGCGCGCCGGCGGCACCCAGGAGTTCATCGAAGACATCGAAGCCGGCGGCGGCGGCTCCCTGGCTTCCGGCCTGGAGCCGGCCGACCTGCTCGACGCCTCCGACGAGGCGCCGGTCATCCGGTTCGTCAACAGCCTGATCACCCAGGCCTACAAGCAGCGGGCGAGCGATATCCATATCGAGCCGTTCGAATCGGAACTGATCGCCCGCTACCGCATCGACGGCATCCTCTATGAGGTGTTTCGGCCGCCGCACAAGGCGCAGGCGAGCATCACCAGCCGGATCAAGATCATGTCCAACCTGAACATCGCCGAAAAGCGCCTCCCCCAGGACGGCCGCTTCCGGGTGCGTATCGCCGGCAAAGACGTCGACGTGCGCGTCTCGACGCTGCCGACCGCTTTCGGCGAGCGGGTGGTCATGCGCCTGCTCGACAAGACATCCAACGTCCTCACCCTGGAAGATGTCGGCATGGGGCCGGACATGCTGCGACAGGTGGCCGGCATGATCCAGAAGAGCCACGGCATCTTCCTGGTCACCGGTCCGACCGGCTCGGGGAAGACGACCACCCTCTACGCCGCCCTGACCCGGCTCAACAGCCGGGAGAAGAACATCATCACCGTCGAGGACCCGATCGAATACCAGCTCCCCGGCGTCGGCCAGATCCAGGTCAACGCGAAAATCAACCTGACCTTCGCCGCCGGCCTGCGCTCGATCCTGCGCCAGGACCCCGACATCATCATGGTCGGCGAGATCCGCGACGGCGAGACGGCCGAGATCGCCGTGCAGTCGGCCCTCACCGGCCACATGGTCTTCTCCACCTTGCACACCAACGACTCCGCCGGAGCCTTGACCCGCCTGGTGGAGATGGGGATCGAGCCGTTCCTGGCCGCCTCTTCCATTGTCGGCATCCTCGCCCAGCGCCTGGTCCGCACCATCTGCAGCCACTGCCGGGAGGCCTATGAACCGAGCCCGGAGATGGTGCAGGAGATGGGGCTCGCCGGGTCGGTGCCGACCGGCACCCGCTTCTACCGCGGAACCGGCTGCCCCCAGTGCATGGGGATCGGCTATCGGGGGAGGACCGGCATCTACGAGCTGATGCCGGTGGACGAGCAGGTCCGTGACCTGCTGCTGCAGAACAAGGACTCGGGGACGATCAAGAACGCCGCCGTGAAAAAGGGGATGAAGACCCTGCGCGAGGCCGGCCTGGAACTGGCGATGACCGGCCAGACCTCCATCGAGGAGGTTTTGCGGGTGACCCAGGAGGAGGTCTGAAGTGCCCCTGTTCGAATATGCCGGCCTAAACGCCGCCGGCCGCAAAGTCTCCGGCACGGTGGAGGCCCCTGGACGCCGGGCGGTACTGCTCAAGCTGCGCAGCCAGGGGATCTACCCGACCACCCTGAAGGAAGAAAGCGCCGCCGCTCCGGGCGGGCGTTCGATTCTGGCCCAACTACGCTCCCGGCGCGTGCCGGCCACCGAACTGGCCGCCGCCACCCGCCAGCTGGCCACCCTCCTCGGAGCCGGCCTCCCCCTCGACGAAGCGCTGGCCACCGTCGGCGGCCAGGTGGAGAACGAGCGGCTGGGCCGCACCTTCAACGGCGTGCGCGAAGAGGTGATCCAGGGGGAGTCGCTCAATGTCGCCCTGGGGCGCCATCCGAACATTTTTCCGACCCTCTTCGTCAACATGGTGCAGGTGGGGGAAAACAGCGGCACCCTCGATCAGGTACTGCAACGGCTGGCCGACTTCCTGGAAGACCAGACCCGGATGAGAAGCCGCATCCGGGCCGCCATGGCTTACCCGATTCTGATGGCCCTGATCGGCGTCGGCGTCCTCTTCTTCCTCTTCGCTTTCGTCGTCCCCAAGGTGGTACGGATGCTCGAGGACCTGGGGCAGAGCCTGCCGATGCCGACGCTGGTGCTGATCCGCACCAGTGACTTCCTCTCCAACTGGTGGTGGCTGTTGCTGCTGCTGCTGGTCCTGGCCGGCTGGGGGGGGCAGCGCTGGCGGCGAACGGAAGCAGGCCGGCGGCGCCTGGACCAGATGGCGCTCACCTTTCCTCTGTTCGGCCGGCTCAACCTGCTGGTGGCGACCGCCCGCTTCACCCGTACCCTGGCGACCTTGCTGCGCAGCGGTGTTCCTCTGCTCAAGTCGCTGGAGATCACCAGCAACCTGATGGAGAACCGGGTGTTGCGCCAAGCCGTCGACGATACGGCGGCGGCGGTCCGGGAGGGGGAGGGACTGGCCGCCCCGATCCGCCGCTCCGGCGCCTTTCCGGTCATGGTGTCGCAGATGGCGGCCGTCGGCGAGCGCAGCGGCGAGCTGGAGAATATGCTGTTCCGGGTCGCCGATGCCTACGAGCACCAGGTCGACCTGACCATCACCGGCATGCTGTCGCTGCTGGAGCCGTTCATGATCGTCTTCATGGGCGGCGTCGTCGGCTTCATCGTCCTCTCCATTCTGCTGCCGATCTTCCAGGCCAGCCAGGGGATGGGATAAAGCAGCTGAAAGCTGATAGCTGTCAGCTGACAGCCAAAACAAAAGGAGCAGAAATGAACCGAACGCAAAAATCCCTCCTGCGTACCCAGAAGGGCTTTACTCTCATCGAAATCATGGTCGTGGTGGTGATCCTCGGCATCCTGGCGGGGATTGTCGTACCGCGGCTCCTCGACCGGCCGGAAGAGGCCAAACGGACCAAGGCGGCCACCGATCTGCGCGGGATCGAGCAGGCCCTGGCCATGTACAAGCTCGACAACGGCTTCTATCCCTCCACCGAGCAGGGGCTGCAGGCGCTGGTGACCAAACCGGAGATCGGCCGGGTCCCGACCCGCTACCGCGATGGCGGCTATCTCAAGAAGGCGCCGACCGACCCGTGGGGGACCGTCTATGTCTATCTGTCGCCGGGAACCCAGGGCGATTTCGACCTGCTCTCTTATGGCTCGGACGGTGAACCAGGCGGCGACGGAAATGATGCGGATATCAATCTCTGGGATCTCGAGTAAGGCCCAGGCCGGCTTCACCCTCATCGAGCTGACGATCGTCGTTTTGCTCCTCGGACTGTTCGCCGGACTGACCGTACCGCTGCTGACCGGCTTCGGCCAGGACAAGCTCGACGCCTCGGCGCGGCGGCTGGCCGGCACGGTCAAGTACCTGTTTAACGAGGCCGCCCTGGCCAAGACCCCGCACCGGATTGTGTTCAATCTCGACGAGGGGAATTTCCAGGCCAAGCGCCTCGACCATGACGAATGGGTCGAGGTGGGGGGAAGCGGTCGGCTGCAAAAACTGCCAGGGGAGGTGCGGTTTCGCGACATCACCGTCCCCGGCCGCGGCCTCTATACCTCCGGCGAAGTCATCATCGAAATCCTCCCGGTCGGCTGGATGGAAGAGACGGTCCTGCACCTGCAGGAGAGGAACAAGGAGCGGACGCTGCACATCAAGCCTTTCACCGGCACCACGGAGGTGTTCGACGGGTACCGGGAATTCGAGGCCCAGCGATGATGACGGCTGATGAAAAACGCCCATCTGCGGCGTTGCCTTCATTCCTCCTCAACGACGTACCCTCCAGGTACGCCTTATTCGGAGGAATTTCAGGCGCCTTGCATCTGGGCATTTTTGATCAGCCTGAAGTGCGGGGTGACATGAAGAATGGGGAGCGCCTCCAGCAGGGTTTCACTTTGCTGGAGGTGATGGTGGCCCTGGCCATCGTTTCCATTGCCCTGGTGACCCTGCTGGGGCTGAGCAACCGCAGCATCGGCGTCAACCACAAGCTGCAGCGGATCACCCAGGCTACCTTGCTGGCGCAGCAGCAGATGACGGAAATCGAAGTGGCGGCGGCGCAGATCGGGTTCCAGTTCGAGGAGTCGGAGGGGGTCTTCGACGACCCCTTTGAGGAGTACCGCTGGCGCATCGAGTACGAAGACTCCCCCTTGCCGTCGCTGCGCCTGATCAAAGTCACCGTCGCCTGGGGGGATGAGGCCCGCAACGAAGCGGTCGACCTCACCTCCTTCGTCTTTATCCAGATATGAGAGAGCGCGGCTTTACATTGGTCGAGGTGCTGGTGGCGGTGACCATCACCGCCTTGCTGCTGACCACCATCTACGGCGTCTTCACCTCCGTCAGCACCGCCAAGGAGCGGGTCGAAGGCAGTGGCGAGGGATACCACCAGGCACGAATCCTGTTCGACCGCATCGGCCGGGAGCTGCGCGGCGCCTACTTTCTCCCGACCAAAAACAAGACCCGCTTCGCCGGCGGCCTGACCGGGGAGCAGTACCCGTATCTTGAACTCTCCACCACCGCTACCACCCCGCAGGGGGGGAACCGCGGGGGGATCGCCATCGTCCGCTACGAACTGCAGCCCGATCCCGAAGCGCCGACGGGCGGCCCGCCGGATGAGGTTCCCCAGGTGCTGCTGCGCTGGGAATACAATCTGTCCGACCCGGAAGAGGAAGAGCGCCCCGGCTACCGCCTGGCCACCGGCATCTTCGATTTCAAGCTGCGGTTCCATAACGGCAGCGAATGGCTGGAGGAGTGGCAGGCAAGACCGGGAGGACTGCCGAAGATGGTGGAGTTGACAATGTCGATCCCCATCGATGGCGAACCGGTGCCGTTTCGCACCGCCTTCGGGATGGAGGGGATCCAGTGAGGGCGGCCCGCAACGAAAAGGGGATGGTGCTGCTGCTGGTGCTGGTGGTGGTGGCCCTGCTCACCTCGCTGGTGACCGAATTTGCCTTCTCGACCCTGGTCGACATGCGGCTGACCGAGACCTTCCGCGACAGCACCCGGGCCTGGTATCTGGCTAAG
>JACZKF010000052.1 GCA_014860175.1 Desulfuromonadales bacterium
TCCCAGGGGACGCTGTCACCAGGAGCGGGGGTCAGGACGCCGGTCAGCCAGGGGGAGGGGAGCGCTTCCGGATCGCTCGGCACGTCGGGGGGGCCAGTCACCGCCCCCGCGGGGGTTTGCCAGAGCAGGCCGGCCGTGCCGGCAGGACTGCTGCCGGCGGCCAGTGCTTCGACCAGGTGACCGAAGGGCGTCTCCTCGTTGCTGAAAACCGCTCCATCCAGCCCCCCTTCGGCCAGTACGCCGGCGGCATCGGCGGTCGCTTCCGGGCCGCAGGCCACCAGGCGAAGCTGCGGGCGATGGTGACGCAGTTCGCGGGCCAGTGAAAGGAGGGGGTGACGGTTCCAGGAGTACAAAGGGAAGGCGACCAGATCGCCACCGCTGGCCAGAACGGTCTCCCACATGGTCGCCAGCGTCATGTCGGGGAACAGGTCGATGAGCTGCACATCCTGGCGCCGCGTTTTGGACAAGACGGCGGCCAGGCAGGCGGCAGCCAGCGGGAACGCGGGTCGCGAAATGTGGGAGTGCAGGGTGAGCAGGGCAATTTTCATCTTCATTGCCTCCTTCCCAGGTATAGCGGCAGCTCAGGGATCTTTGTCCGCCGGCGGCTCCAGATGCAGCCGCCGCTCGGTCAGCTCGATCCCGTGGCGGCCAAAGATGGAAGACAGTTCCTCGAAGCGGTCGCGAAGCTGGCTCAAAGTCAGATTATAGCCGTAACTGAGAATCTGGTGGCGGGCCTCATTGCTCATGGCCCCCGGTAAAAACAGCAGGGCCTCCTCCCGCCCCGGCTCGATCAGCACGATCTCGACATGGGGGTGGGTGCGCCGGTAGTTCTCGAGAGTCAGGTTGAGCTTCTCCTTGCTCTCGATCCGTTGCGCCTGCTCCCAGGCGAAGGTGATCCCGAGGTCGGCAATGGTGGAGCACTGACCGTACGACATGGAGGGGAGGCAGAAGTGCTCCGGGTCGTTGTGCACCGGGACGCGCGGATTGATGACCAGAATCAGCCGGGCACCGCGTTCGATGGCCAGATCGAGGTGGGTCACCCGGCCGATGGACCCGTCGAGGTAATAGCGGCCGGCGACCTTGTGCGGGCGAAAGAAGTAGGGGATGGCGCAGGAGGCGGTGATCGCCTGGCAGATATGCACGTCGCGAAACCCCTCGCTGCCGAAGACCACCCGCTCGCCGGCATCCAGATCGTAGGCCGGGATGAGGAGCTTCCCTCCCAGAGAGTGAAAATCGTCGACGATCTTTTCCTCGCGAAAGGCGCGGCAAAGATAGTTTTCCATCGGCCCCAGACTGTAGAGTCCGGCCGGGAACTGCTCCTGCAGGATGTGCAAGAAGTCACCGAACGATAATTTCCAGCGGTTGCGCCGGTAGTGGCGAAAGATCCGGTAGAGATTGCGCACGGTATGTCGGCCGGAGACCAGGACCTCGCGCAGGTCGAAGCGGTAGATGTCGGAGCGGCGCCAGTTGAAGACCCGCAGTTCGTCACGGGCCAGGACTCGATAGAGCAGAGCCGGAGGGATGCGGCTGGCCAGCAGGGTGGCAATCACCGAGCCGGCGCTGATGCCGATGAACGTATCAAAGCTGCGGGTGTTGAAGCCGGGGGTAAACAGACGATCGATGGCGCTGAGGCAGCCGATTTCGTAAGCCGCCCCCATGATGCCGCCACCGGCCAGGACCAGTGCGGTTCTGCTTCGCTCCTCGGGCATTTGCGGGACCCTCTACTGCTTGGCCCTGACTTTAATTCGGGGTTTGCCCCCTTCCAGTTCCACCCGGAAGGCCACCGGCTGGTCACCGAATTTTTCCCGGATTTTCTCCCGTTGCTGCTCGAGAAAAGCGGCTATTTTGCCGCGGTCGGGGAGCGCCCCTGGCAGCTTGCAGGCCTGGTGGGCGGCTACCAGCTCCTGTAAGATCATGTCGATCTCGCTCTCCCCGGCGGGTTGGGAGAGGGGGGGGGGAGGAGTCGTCGGCCTGCCCGCTTCGGCCGGCGGTTTGGGACGATGTCCGCCCACTTTCTGGCGGATATAGCGGCCTTCGTCCATCAGGCGCA
>JACZKF010000519.1 GCA_014860175.1 Desulfuromonadales bacterium
GGGCAGGTCCCTCGACGGCAATGAGCCCTTGAGCTGACCCCTCCAGGGTGCGATGCAGCAGCCAGAGAAAAAAGTCTTCCCCCAGCCACTGGTTGTCCCGGATCATCTCGAGCACCGCGTCGCCGTTGGCCCGGTTGGCCTGCTGCAGAGCGGGACGCAACTCTTCCCCCACCACCTTCTCGGCCCGGCTGAAAGGGTGGATCGTCACCAACCGCAGTCCGTCAAAACTGGCCCGAAAAAGATCTTCGAACATCTCGCTGACCTTCGGATTGAGGGTGGCCAGCGTCAGGACCCCGCGGCGGGTGTCCCAGACGGCATCGTAGACCGTAGGGGTCGGCAGAAGCCGGGCCAGCAGACTGCCGCGCACCGCTTCGCGCAGCTCTTCGCGCTTCCCCTTGGGCACCTTTTGCATCCCGGGGTGAGCCGCGATGAATTCCTGTTCAGCCTGTTGCAGATGGGCGCGCAGCAGTGCCCCGGGGATTCGCCGCTGATCGCGCCGCAGGGAAAATGCCAGATAGTGGTCGCGCCAGAAGTCGTGGGGGGCTTCGAAGCCGCTGGCGCGCGGGTCGTCCAGATGCACCCAACCGATGGAAAGCTCCTCGGTGCTCTTTTCGATGCAGCGGAAGCGGTGCTGGCCGAGGCGCTCCTGCACCCAGTCGAAAGTGATCGGCGCGGCGAGCTCACCGACGACTTGAAATTGGCAGATACTGACCGTATTGGCAAGAATGCCCATGGGGATCTCCTTGGGAAAAAGAATGTCGGGGGGTGACAGGCACTGCGGGGAGCGCGGCCGGGCAGAGCAGATCAGGTTTCCTTGAAGCTGGCTGCCAGATCCTCGAGCCGGTCGCGGTCGAGAATGCGGATCACTTTGCCGCCGACCTCGATCAGGTCGTCATCCGACAGCTTGCGGAAGGTACGGGAGAGGGTTTCGCTCACCGTCCCCAGGTTGGAGGCGAGCTGCGTCTTGGAAATCGGCAGGTCGGCCTGGTTGCTGTTGCCGGCCAGATCGAGGAGGTAGCGGGCGAGGCGCGAGGGGACATCCTTGAAGGTGAGTTCTTCGATTTGGGTCGCAAATTGGCGTAAAAACCGGGACAGACCACCGATCATGTTGATGGCGATCTGCGAATGCTCATGCAGCAGTTGCAAAAACTCGCGCTTGGGGAAGAAGACCAGCTGCGACTTTTCCAGCGGCTCGGCATAGGCCGGGTAGGTCCCGGCGCCGAAAATCGCGGCTTCGGCGAAAGTGCTGCCAGGGTGCACGATATGTAGGATCCGCTCTTTCCCCTCGGGGGAGAGCTTGTAGATCTTCACCTTGCCGGCAGCGACGACGTAGAAGCCGACCGCCGCCTCCCCTTCGGAGAAGAGGAGTTCCCCTTTCTCGTAGCTCCGCAGCTTGCCGATTCGGGCAAGAAATTCGAGATCTTCCGGCGTCGTGCCGGCAAACAGGGGACAGTTTTTGATGCAGGCTCTGATATCCATGGGACCCCAGCAGGTTGTTGAAGACTGGATTGTAATGCAAATTGCAGGCAGCGCCGCCGATGGGCGCTGCTCCGCTGAAGCTTCAGCCAAGGCCGATCATCCGCCTGTCAGCAGCCGCAGCCGCAGTTGTGGCAGACCCGCCGGTGATCATCTTCGGGAGCGATGGTCTCCGGGGCGAAAGCGACCCGATTGATGCCGCGGCGGATATCCTCCAGCAGATCGAGGTTCGGACTGGAACCGATGACATGACCGAGGCAGAGGTTGCCGATATGGTCGGCCGGGGAGCGCAGGCGGACGCAGTTGAGCAGGTCGGCATACCCTTTGACCTCCAGGGTGGTGCCGGGATCGTGCTGCCGCCGCAGGTCGATACCGAACTGGCCCAACTCCTCGCCCAGAGTGCGAAACAGCTCCTCCAGCCGGCTCTCGTCCACCTCGTAGCGCCAGTCGCTGCGGGGGAAACGCCAGCCATAAAAGACAACGGTAATCTCTTTGCCGTTCATCCCGTCTCCAGTTACCGGTTGGACTCGGGGTCGAACATCGTCACCCCGGGCTTACCCCTTGTTGCGGCGCCACTGGCACCTTGCCCAGAGCCACCCGCCCTTCACCCCTGCAGCCAGGAGATATCGCCACTTCCTTGCCGTAATACTTCCACCTGGTCGTTGACCAGGCTGATGACCGTGGAAGGGTCTCCCATGCGGATACCACCGTCCACCACCAGTTCGAGCTGGCGCCCCATCTCCTCTTCGATGGTCAGAGGGTCGTGCACCGGCTCCTCGCCGCTCAGATTGGCGCTGGTGGTCACCAGGGGATGCCCCAGCTCCCGGACGATGGCCAGGGTGATCGCGTCATTGGGGATCCGGATGCCGACCGTGCGCTGTCGGGTGAGGAGCAGGTCGGGGACAATCCGGGTCGCCTCGAGGACGAAGGTGTAAGGGCCGGGGAGCTGACGTTTCATGATCTTGAACGCAAAGTTGCTCACCTGGGCGTAATTGGCCACGTCCGCCAGATCAGCGCAGATGAAAGAGAAAGGCTTGCGGGGATCGCGGTTTTTGATCTGGTAGATCTTTTTGACCCCCTTCTTGTTGAAAATGTCGCATCCGATGCCGTAGATGGTATCGGTTGGGTAGGCAATCACCCCCCCGGCGCGCAGAACCTCGGCCACTTTCCGGATCTGCCGAGGTTGGGGGTTCTCCGGATTGATCGACAGCAGCATGAAATCCCTCTCTCGCTTGACACTCACCGCAGGCCGCTCGCGAACGCCGACCTCCCTACGGCGGATTACAGCAGATATTTGAGCCCATCCACCCGGCGCAGGGAGGCGTAGATCGCCTGCACCTGGGAATAAGCTTGCAGACGCACCAGGATCGAGACGCAGACATAAGTCCCCTTGCCGCTTTGCCGCAGGCGCAAAGCGTCCAGGGGAACGCTGATGACCTCCTCGACGGCAGCCCGAACCGCCACCGGGAACAGCTCGTCATTGGGGCCGAATGCCTTGAACATGAAGTCACAGGGGAAATCGAACAGCTCTTCGGGATGGGGATGGCGATCCATGCCCGCCCCTCAGCCGCTGCAGCCGGTGTGGCCGAAACCGCCGTCGCCCCGATCGGTGTCGTCCAGTTCATCAACTTCCAGCAACCGCGCCTGCTGCACCGGGG
>JACZKF010000053.1 GCA_014860175.1 Desulfuromonadales bacterium
GGGGGTGGACGAGGCGGGGCTGATGGAGATCGTCGCCTGCGTGCGCGACCTCAACCCGAAAATCTATGCCCTGCAGAAGCTGACCGGCGATCTCTAATTCAGGCGCTGCTGCTTACTTCTTCAGCCGGTTGCCGATCTCCCAGGCCTGGCCGAGGAACTCGCCAATGCCGTAATACCCCTTGTGAGCTGAATCCCAGGCAATCGGCCGCACCTTGCGGATGTCGGGATACCCCTTTTCACCCAGCACCGCCGGGTCGGCCTTGACATCGACGATCTCGCCGACGAACTGGGTATGCAGGCCGATCTCCAGCGTATGCAGCAGCCGGCACTCGATAATCAGTGGGAACTCGGCGATGTAAGGGGCGTCGACCAGCTCGCTGCGCACCGGAGTGAGGCCGGCGGCGGCGAATTTGTCGGTGTCGCGGCCGGAGACGATGCCGGCGAAATCGGCCTCGGTCACCTGATCCGCCGAGGGGATGTTCACCGTGTACCCCTGGCGCTCGATGATGGCGGCGTAGGTGTGGGTCGCCTTGCGGAAGGAGACGGTCAGGCAGGGGGGCTGGGAACAGCAGATGCCGCCCCAGGCGGCGGTGGCGATATTCGCCTTGCCGGCCGCATCGTAGGTGCCGACCAGCCAGACGGGAGTCGGGATGGCGAGGGTTTTAGCGCCGATCGATTGCTTCATGTGAGCCTCCTTGGGGCGGCTGAGGAAAAACGCCCATCTGCGGCGTTCCCCTCATCCCTCGTCGACGACGTACCTTGCGGTACGCCTTACTCCGCGGGCTTTCGGGCGCCTTGCATCTGGGCATTTTTGCTCAGCCTGGTTGGTTGGGTTGATAAATGCTGCGGCATCTGCCGCTTAGGAAATGCGTAGCTGTCCCGCCGGTCCCGCCTCCACCCGGCCGATGAGATAATCGCCGCAGCCGGCCTCCCGCAGGCGCCGGCGCAACTCCTCGCATTTTTCCTCGGGGATGGCGATCAGCAGGCCGCCGGAGGTCTGCGGGTCGGCGAGCAGTTCGATCGTCTCCGGCGCCAGGCGCCCGGCGTCGAGCACCCGCGGCAGATAGTGGTCGCGATTATTATAGCTGCCGGCGGGGATCAGTCCCATCGCCGCCATCTCCCGCACCTGGGGATAGAGGGGGAGAGCGGCGGCCTCGATGACCAGCCGGACCTTGCTCGCCGCCGCCAGCTCCAGGGCGTGGCCGAGGAGGCCGAAGCCGGTGACGTCGGTGCAGGCGCTCGCCCCGACCTCGAGCATGATCCGCGAGGCGTCCCGGTTGAGGGCGCACATGCCGGCGATCGCCTCACTCATCTCCGCTTCGCTGATGACCTTCCCCTTGAGGGCGGTGGTGAGAATGCCGGTGCCGAGCGGCTTGGTCAGCACCAGGCGGTCGCCGGGGCGGGCGCCGAGGGCGGTGACCATCCGCCGCGGGTCGACCAGGCCGGTGACCGCCAGACCGTACTTCGGTTCGTCGTCATCGACGGTATGGCCGCCGACGATGACCGCCCCGGCTTCGGCCACTTTCTCCGCCCCCCCCTTGAGCAGGGCGGCCAGCACCTCCGTCCCCAGCTTGCAGGTCGGAAAGGCGGCCAGGGCGAGGGCGGTCAGCGGGGTGGCGCCGACGGCGTAGATGTCCGACAAGGCGTTGGCGGCGGCGATCCGGCCGAAAGTCGCCGGGTCGTCGACGATCGGGGTGAAAAAGTCGAGCGACTGCACCAGCGCCAGCTCGTCGGAGAGGCGGTAAATGCCGGCGTCGGCAAAGGGGATCGCCGCCGACAGCAGATTCGGATCGGTAACGGCTGGTAATTGACGCAGAACCTGCGCCAGCGGCCCGGGGGCCAGCTTGGCGGCTCAACCGGAACTGCGGGCCAGGGCGGTCAGACGGACCGGCTGGTCGGCCATGGGATCACCTCCTTGCTTTGGTTTTCATAGGTCCAATAGGTCGTATAAGTCCTATTGGACCTATTTTTTTCAGTTCTTCGGCAGTTTCCACGCCACCCGCTCGTCGCCGCGGCGCATGGTGTACTTGAGGGCGTCGAAATGTTCGAGCAGGGCCTGCACCTGCTTGCGGGCGCTGCCGATGAGGTCGCGAAACTGGGCCAGGGTGAGGGTCTGGTGGCTGGCGAAATGCTCCTGCAGGGCGGCCAGCGCCTGGGCGTAGGCCGCCTGGTGCAGCCAGGTCTCCTCGGTGAGGCGCACCAGCCGTCCCTGGGCGAGAAGCCAGGCGAAGAAAGGGTCGGCTTGGTCGAGGGGGATGGCGAGGCGCTCCAGCATCTCCCGCTTGTTCTTGGCCTGCACCCCCTCCAGGCGGTAGGCCTCCTCGAGGCGGGCGATCTGTCGCCCCTGCTCGGGATCGGGGGTGGCGGCAAAGGCGGGGAGGCGCACCCCGTCCCCTTCCACGGCCAGTTCCCCGTCGGCGACAGCGGTCTCCAGCAGGGCGTCGAACCCCTTGGGAGCCAGAGCAGACGGCAGCACCCCCTTGAGGGTCGCCTTCGGCATCGCCGGCACCAGCGGGTTGCCGCCGTGGAAACGGGCGGTCTCCTCCAGCAGCTTGCGCCGCCAGGCGCGCACCGTCTCCGCCGTCGCCCACTGGTCGGCCAGCGCCACCAGCTTGCCGTCGTCGCGCAGCGCCGCCAAATGGCCGGCGATCCGTTCGCTCCCCATGCCGGAGGCGACCTCCAGCTCCTTGACCCGAACCACCCCTGAATCGGCCACCTTCTGCAGCAAAAAGGAGCGCTCTCCCGACTCCAGCTCGGCCAGGGCGGCCATCACCTCCTGGCGGAAGCGGCGGTGCTTGACCGGGTTCGGGTCGATGACCAGGCCGCCGCCGATGGTGGTCATCGGCGAGTAGGAGCGGATGATGAAGCGGTCCTGGCGGTGGGCCACCAGCGGGCGGTCGAGATGGATCTGCACCAGGGCGCTCTCCCCCGGCTCCAGCTGGTCGCGGTCGAGGAGGGCGACGATGCCGACCACCCGGGCCGTCCCGAGAAAGAAGTGGACCGGATCGCGGAATTTAAGGGGGCGCGGCGCCTCCGGCAGCAGGGTGAGACGGGCGTCGAGGCGCTCGGTCTGCTCGAAGATGCCGGGGGTGCCGACCACCGCCCCGCGCTCGATGCGGGAGCGGTCGAGGCCGGCGAGGTTGAGGGCGGCCCGCTGGCCGGCGCTCGCCTGCTCCACTTTCTTCCCATGCACCTGGACTTCGCGCACCCGCACCGGTTCCCCGGGGGGCAAAATTTCGACGCTGTCGCCGACCCGTACCGTCCCCGACAGCAGGGTGCCGGTAACGATGGTGCCGAAGCCGGCGATGCTGAAGTGGCGGTCGACGGGCAGGCGCATCGGCCCGTCGGCGTCCTTGGGAACGAGGTTCGCGACCGCCTGGCGGATCTCCTCGGTCAGCTCCGGCAGTCCGGTCCCGTTCAGGGCCGAGACCCGGCAGAAGGGGGCGTCGGCGAGAAAGGTGCCGGCGATCTCCTCGCGAATCTCCTCCTCGACGATGTCGATCCAGTCGCTCTCGGCCATGTCGCACTTGGTCAGGACGACGATGCCACGCTGGATCTGCAGCAGCTGCAAAATCTGCAGGTGCTCGCGGGTCTGCGGCATCACCCCTTCCATGACGTCGACCACCAGCAGCACCAGGTCGATGCCGCCGATGCCGGCCAGCATGTTGCTGATGAAGCGCTCATGGCCGGGGACGTCGACCACCCCGGCGATCATCCCCCCCGGCAGGCGAAAGGGGGCGAAGCCGAGGTCGATGGAGATCCCCCGCTCCTGCTCCTCCTTCAGCCGGTCGGTTTCGACCCCGGTCAGGGCGCGGATCAGGGCGGTCTTGCCGTGGTCGACATGGCCGGCGGTGCCGATGATGACGTGACGTTCAGCTTTCGACATGATTGATAGTTCAGCCGGGGCTCATGGGGCGCTTCGAAGCTGGAACATTAACACAGTGGGTGCCGGGGCACAAGACGCGTAACCCCTCCCAGCCTCCCCTTAACCCAAGGGGAGGAG
>JACZKF010000520.1 GCA_014860175.1 Desulfuromonadales bacterium
CCCCGCAACCGAGCGCCCCGACTGGGAGAAAAAACGCCAGCGGATCTTCTATGTGGTTGAAAAGGCGGCCGCCGAGGCCGGTGTCCCCCTGCAAAGCCAGGTCGTCTATGGTGATGCAGCGGAAGAGATCCTGTCCTTTGCCGATCAGGAGCAGATCGATGTCATCGTCATCGGCTCCTCCGGCGCCGGGCTGGTCAAGCGAGCCCTGATGGGGAGCGTCTCGACCAAAATCGCCCTGCATGCTCACTGCTCGGTCTACATCGTTCGCTGAGTCCGCTCGACCCCGCTCCGTTCAGGCATCGACTGCTGCGCTCGCCTGATTGGGCAGGGCGGCATCCCGCAACGTCTCCTTCTTCAGATAGTCGAAAATCTCCCGCATGCTGAGCAGGATCAACTCCTCCTGTTCCGGAAACTCGTGCGGGGACAGCTCCAGGGTCAAGGCCTGGTCGTATCCGGTTTCCCGCAGATGGTTGAGAAAGCGGGTGAGCGGTAAGATTCCGTGCCCCGGCAGCAGATGCTCACGACCGTTGCCATAATCGGAGAAGTGGATGTTGCGCATCCGCCCGGAGTCGTAGAACCGGTGGAAGTCGGTGAGGAAATTGGCCCGGGTGGAGCCCATGTGGGCGGTATCGAAAGTCAGATAGAGGTTTCGCTCCTGCATGAACTGAATCATCTTGCCGGTTTGGGCGAACAGGTACGGGTTGCAGCCAAAGGGGCCGGTGCTGGGCATGTTCTCCAGGGTGATCAGCACCTTGTTCTGCCCGACTTCGGCCTGAAAGTCGCGCACGCCGAGCATCCAGCGCCAGAAACGAAGCTCCAATCCGAGCCACGCCGGCGGATGGAAATTGATCAGGGGGATGCCGGTTTCCAAGGCCAGCTCGGTGGTGCGGAAAAGCTGATCGATCTTGTTCCCCCAGCCGTCGAGCTCGAGAAATGGCGCATGCAGCGAGCAGATCGGAAGGATCTGCTGCAACTCCCGGATGTAGGCGACATTGTCCTGGTACTGGAAGTCATAGTTGATGATGACTTCCAAACCGTCGAATCCTGTCGCCCGGGCGATGTGGAAAATCTTCGCCATGGGGAGGGTAAACAGGCTGCCGGCCGAAAGGACCAGCTTCATCGTACCTCTCTATTAAATGGGAGCATCTTGCCGGGAACTCCCGGCGCGCCCCTTGCCAGTTGCATTTCAGGGACTGTGGACCTCTTCGGCCAGGAAGCGGCGAATACGCTCCGGTGGCGGCGGGGTCGCCAGGGAGGTCAAGATCATCACGGTGATGACCAGGGGCGCCCCGAGGAACGCCGAGGAGGTCGGCGGAAAATAGCTGAACAGCAACGGGAAAGTGCTCCCCAGCAGCAGCGGGGCGAAGGTGATCACCAGGCCGGTAAGCATGCCGGCAATGGCGCCGTATTTGTTGGTCCGATCCCACCAGATGCCGAGCAGAAAGACCGGAAACAACGTGTTGCCCGCCAGGGCGAAGGCGATGGCGGTGATTTCGGCGATCAGTCCCGGCGGTTTGAGAGCGAACAGGACCACCAGGACCGCCAGGACCAGGACCGCCCCCTTGGCGACCAGCAGGCGCTGGCGTTCACTCGCCCGGGGGTTGAACAGGCGATAGTAGATGTCGTAAGAGAAGGCGCCGGCGCCGCTGATCAGCAGTCCGGTGACGGTGGAAAAGGCGGCCATGATCGCCCCGACCGCCACCAGCCCGACCAGCCAGCGGGGGATGCCGGCCCACTCCCCGGCCTTGATGACAATCAGGTCGGCCATCGCATGGGCACTCTGGGCATCGACCTGCAGGCCGTTGCGCGTCTCCCACAGCTTGGCGAAGGTGGCATAGGCGGGAGCGCTCCAGTAGAGCAGGCCGATGAAGAAGATCCCCCAGAGAACACTCCAGCGGGCATCGCGGGCGTTGGGGACGGTGTAGAAGCGCGACAGCACGTGGGGGAGTCCGGCGGTGCCAACCATCAGGGTAAAGCAGAGGGCAATCCACTCAAACGGGGTGCCGTGCGACCAGGGGGCGATGAAGGCCGGCTCCTGCTGGGCCAGATCCCGCAGGGCGGTGCCATAGGTGGCCTGGGGCAAGATCCAGGAGTAGCCGAGGCGGTCGGCGATCGCCATCAGCGGCAGTAAAAAACAGATAATCAGGATGGCGTAATGGATCTGCTGGTTGCGGGTGGCGCCCAAGGTGCCGGCGAGAACCAGATAGGAGACCACCGCCGCCGCCCCGAGGATCAGCGAGCGGGTGTAATCGAGGCCGAAGACCCAGGAGAAGACCAGGCCGATCCCCTTGTACTGAGCGACGCAGTAGACCAGGGAGATGAGAATGGTGATGACCGCCGAGAGGAAACGGGCCGTCGAGGAGTCGTAGCGGGCTTCAACGAACTCAGGAGCCGTGTACTTGCCGAAGCGCCGGATCTGCGACCCCATCAGGATCAGCAGCAGGACGTAGCCGCCGGTCCAGCCGATCACATAGGCCATGGCGAAGTAGCCCTTGAGGTAGAACACGCCGGCGATGCCGAGGAAGGAGGCGGCGCTCATCCAGTTGGAGGCGATGGCGGCGCCGATCCCAATACGGCCGATGGTGTGGCCCGTCCCCAGGTAATATTCGCCGTGGCTGCGGCGGCTCGACAGACCGACCCACATGAGCAGGGCAAGCACCAGAACCAGCAGTACGATGGCAATCCATTTGATGTCATCGGACATCATTCACTCCTCCTCACCGGCGCTTGCGGTAGATCTTGGTCAGATGATCGACGAGCAGATTGAACAGCAGGCAGAGAAAAATGAACCAGACGATGAGAAACTGGCCGGTGTACCAGTAGGGGAGGGGAAAATCGAACACCGACAGGTTGGTCAGCGGCCCCTCACCGGCCGGCCCGGTCTCGACCAGCATCAGCAGGATCTGGAAGCCGAAGGTGAAGAACGCCCAGCTGATCAGCAGGATCCAGGTATAGCCGACCCGCTTGCGCAGGTAGCCGGGACGGGGGCGAAAAAAGTTGACCCGGTAATCCCCGCCGGGGCTGGACTCCCCTTCGTTGCGTTCCATATGCGACCTCCTTGGCCCAGGCGCCCGCGGTCAGGCGGCATCCGGCTTGATGATTTCCCGCAGCACGCTGGTGGCGTAACTTCCTTTGGGCAAAACGAAGGAAAACAGCAGATCCTCGCGTTCCTGCTCGACCTGGGCCTCGCGCAGCGGCACCCGCAAGGGACGGCGCTCCCCCTCCATGCTCAGGCCGGCGGGGAGGCGGAAAGCGGCCAGCGGCAACTCCTCCCTGGCGAGCAAACTCTCCTCGAGAATGCCGGCGTGGCCACGGGCCAAAGTCACCTTGCAGCCGAACAGGGGAGCGGAAGGGCTGATCTCCAGCCGATCGGCCCGTGGCTGTTCGACCGCCGGGTCTTCGACGAAAAAGCAGGCGCCGTTGTCGTGGCGAAAGGCGAGATCCCCCGCCCACAAGACATCCAAAGTGTCGAGGCGCATCTCGAGCAGTTGGTCAAACAGCTTCGACTGGTAGGCCGACAGATAGAGCCGAAGCAGTTTGCGTGGCAACCCCAGCAGCGCTTCGCGCGGCGCTCGGCCGCCCCGCAGGGCCTCGACCAGCCGACGCTCATCGCGGCAGCGGCCGGGAAGAGCGGCCAGGGCCCCGGCCAGATCTCCGTCCCGGAAACGTTCTGCCCCCTGCCGCCAGCGTTCATCGCGGATGGTCGCCGGGTCGCCGACGACCTGCCGGGCGGCCTCCTCGAACTCGCCGCGCAGCAGGGCCCGGCCGATCCAGTGAGAATTGTCCAGCGAGCCATAGCGCTGTTCGCCGAAGCGGTTGGGGACGCCGACGTTTTGCAGCACGTGCAGGCTGTCGCGGGCGTGCTCCAGAGCCCCCGGAGCGACCGCGCGCACCCGGATGCGAAAGCGGTTGCCGGCCAGGTGCCCGGTACGCAGTTTGTTGCGGTGCCGGCGGGCCTCCAGAATCAACACTCCCGGCAGCTCCAGGGCCCGCACCTGTTCCGGCGTGACGCCGGGGACGGAAATGGTCTGGCGGGTGGTCGCCCGGGCATCCTTGAGGCCGGCGTAGCCCAGTTCGCGCTCCGCCACCCCAAGTTGGCGGGCGAGGCGCTGCAGCAGGTCCAAGGTGGTGATCCCCTGCTTCTCTACCGTCAGGTAAAGATGCTCCCCCTCGCCGCAGGGGAGATAGAGGGGGATCTCCTCGACAAAGAAGTCCTCCGGGCTCTGCTTGATCAGGCCGCCGGTTCCGGGGAAGCGCTCGGTGAGATACCTAGCCATGGACCGCCCTGCCCCAAGCGGGTAGCACCGTCGGTTCGGCGGTCAGCTCTCCCTCGGCGGCGGCCGGCTCGAGCCGCCAATGCAGGAAGTGAATGGTTTCTCCCTGGTCGAGAAAGCGGCGCATGTACTTGGAAATGGGATAGCTCTCCAGGGCCGGCAGATAGGGGAGGGGATGGCAGTTGTGCCACAGCGGAAGAGTGGCCAGGGCCGCCGCCACGTCGGCCGTATAGTCTTCGAAGTCGCTGCTGAAGTAGAGTTCGCCGCCGGGGGCCATGAACTGCCGCAGGAGGGCGAGAAAGTCGGCATTGACCAGTCGCCGGCGCCGATGGCGTTTTTTCGGCCAGGGGTCGGGGCAGTTGATGAACACCGCTGCCAGGCTGCCGGGGGAGAGATGGTGCTCCAGCAGATGACGGGCCTCCAGGCGGACCACCCGCACGTTGTCCAGGCCGGCCGCCTCGACTTTGCGGCAGGTTTTCAGGCACCCTTTGTTGTAGATGTCGGTGGCGAGAAAGTTGAGTTCCGGACGCCGGCTGGCCATCTGGATCAGGAAATCGCCAATGCCGCAACCGATCTCCAGAGCCAGGGGGCGCTCGGCCCCGAACAGGCGGGTCAGGCCAGGGTCGGCGGCCAGCCGCTCCTCGGGGATAAAAACAGGTGAGGTGATTTCGATCATCCGCTGGGTCATCTGCCGCTCACAGGAGAATAAAGGGGTGAACCGGCGGCAAAATACCATACTTTGCGGATGCATACAACTGGCGCCTCTCCCCCCGGAGAGAGAGGCGCCGGCCTATTTCTGTTTTTCCATAAAGTCGACCATCGCCTCGATATCCTTCTCCGGCAGATGTTGGTAGGAAGGCATCATCGATTTCGGATTGATCGCTTTCGGATCGAGAAGCTGCTGCCGCAGCCGGGCTTCGTTCATCCGGCTGCCGACCTTGGCCAGGTCCGGCCCCACGGTGCCGCCGCTGCCATCGAGTTTATGGCACCCTTTGCAGCCGAGGGAGGCGATCAGCTCTTTGCCTCGCTCCTCCCCGGAAGCCAGAGCCGGGGTGGTCGAAAGAACCCCACAGGCCACGATCGCTACCCACGTGCCGAAAATACGCATGTCTTGCCTCCTGGGAAAAGGGATTTCGAGCGTTCATTAGAATAACGGAAAGCATCCTCTTTGCAACCGGCAGTGGCAGGAAAAGAAGTTGAATTATCCCTTCGCCGTCGCTAATGTAGGGGATCATCAGCCCGAGGAGAGAGAATGCCATGCTAATTGTCATGCATCACCATGCCACCGACGACCAGATCCGCACCGTGCAAGAGGCGGTGGCCGCCATGGGGCTGCAAGCGTTGCCGATACCCGGCAGCGAACGGACCGCCATCGGCGTTCTGGGCAATCAGGGATACGTGGATGACGCCGGGATCCGGGAACTTCCGGGGGTGCGCGAAGTTATTCACGTCAGCAAGCCATACAAGCTGGTCTCTCGCGATTTTCACCCTGAGCCGACGGTGGTCGACGCCGGCGGGGTGCTGGTCGGCGACGGCCAGCCACCGGTCATCATTGCCGGCCCCTGCTCCATCGAGACCGAGGCGCAGATGCTCGCTTCGGCCCACCTGGTGAAAGCGGCCGGCGCGCAGATCCTGCGGGGCGGGGCGTTCAAGCCACGCACCGGCCCCCATTCGTTCCAGGGGCTGGGGGTGGAAGGGTTGAAACTGCTGCGGCTGGCCGGTGACGCCGCCGGGATGCCGGTCATCACCGAAGTGATGCGCATCGAACAGTTGGAGGCGGTCTGCCGGTATGCCGATATTTTGCAGATCGGTGCCCGCAACATGCAGAATTTCGATCTGCTCAAGGAGGTGGGAAAGCTCGACCGGCCGGTGCTGCTCAAGCGGGGGATGAGCGCCACTTTGGAGGAATTTCTGGCGGCCGCCGAATACATCGTCGCCGAAGGGAACGGCCGGGTCATCCTCTGCGAGCGTGGCATTCGCACTTTCGAGCGCGCCACCCGCAACACCCTCGATCTCTCCATCATCCCGCTGGTGCGGGAGATGAGCCACCTGCCGATCATCGTCGACCCGAGCCACGCCACCGGCAAGCGTCCCCTGGTGCCGGTGATGGCCAAGGCGTCGCTGGTGGCCGGGGCCCACGGGGTCATGATCGAGGTGCACCCCGACCCGGACCGCGCCCTGTGCGACGGCGCCCAGAGCCTCAACGGCCCCGGTTTCGAGTCGCTGATGGGGGAGATTCGGAAGTTGGTGGCGTTTATCGGGTACTGAAAAGTAAGAACAATTTTAAATTCTGAATTTTTAATTTTAAATTAATTCAAAATTCCGAATTCAAAATTCAAAATTTCTTTACGCGGCGACTAGCCGCAAAAGAGTAATCTCCGGCCGGCAGAGGAAGCGGATCGGGAAGATACTGGTGCCGATGCCGCGGGTGACGTAAAGCGGGGTATCGGTATCCCCGACCTGGTACATCCCGTCGACAAAGCGGCCCGAAAAACGCGGCAGGTAGAAGGGGTGAACCAAGGGGATTCGCACCTGCCCGCCGTGGGTGTGGCCGCACAGGATGAGGTCGATGCGGCCGTCGAGCAGGTCGTGGGAAAAGGCGGGGACATGGGAGAGGAGCAGGTTGAGGCGGCCCGGGTCGGCCTCCTTCTGCAACTGCTGCAGAGTGTCGGCGGCGGAAGGGTAATCGAGGCCGAGGACTGACAGCGGCACCCCCTGCAGCTCCAGGTCACGGCGTTCGTTGATGAGTAGGGAGATCTGGGCGCGGGCGAAATGCCGGCGCAAATTCTCCCCTTCCAGCCGAGCCCAGTACTCCCAGTTCCCCTGCACTGCGAAAATCCCGGAGGTGGTCCGCAGCAGTTTGAGAAAGCGGCGCACTTCTGAAATGTTGCGGTTTTCTTCCAGATAATCGCCGGTGAGCAGGAGAATATCTGGCTCGAGCCGATTGGCGGCGATCGCCACCTGTTCATAGTATCGATGAAAGGTGCGCAGGTGCAGGTCCGACAGATGCACCAGGCGCAGCTCCCGGCCAGGCGGGATCTTTGCCAGCGGGACCACCACTTCACGGATCTCGAAGGAGTTTGGCTCCCTTATCAGGGCCTCCCCGAGCACCCCGGCACCCAAGGCGGCGCCCCCCCCGAGCAGGAAAGTGCGTCGGGAAATGCCGCCAGTTTGCCCCGTTTGGTCCGGGTACTCTTCCCGTTTTCTACCCACGCGTCCTCTTCCTTTCCGCCTGCTTGCGATCCGCACTGTAGCACAACCGGCGGGGCGGGTGCCAGCCGCCTTGCCGGGTTGGCAGGCATCGGCTATACTTGGCCAAATATTTTGCGTTCCTCGTTAAGAAAGGGAAGATTCCATGTCCGGCACCGCTGAAATCCGCTCCGGTATTCATTGGGTAGGGGCCCGCCATCCTGAGCTGCAAGTGTTCGATGAGCTGTTCCCGACCCGCAACGGCACCACCTACAACGCCTACCTGGTCCGGGGTGAACGGCAGACCGCCCTGATCGAGACGGTCAAGGCCCCCTTCACCGCCTCCTTTTTGCAGAAGCTGGAAGACCTTGGAGTACAGCACATCGATTGGGTGGTGATCAATCACACCGAACCCGACCATACCGGCGCCCTCGGGACCCTGCTCGAGCGCCACCCCGAGGCGACCGTGGTCTGTACCCGACAGGGGGAGAATTTCCTGCGCCAGCTGTTCAACCGCGAGATGCGCACCCGCGTCGTCGCCGATGGGGAACAGATCGATCTCGGCGGGCGCACTCTGCAGTTTTTTCTCGCCCCCTATCTGCACTGGCCCGATACCATGTTTACCTGGCTGCCGGAGGAGAAGATCCTCTTCTCCTGTGACGCTTTTGGCGCCCACTTCTGCGGCGAGGGGCTGTTCGACGACGAGGTCCCCGACTTCTCCGGCGAGTTTGCCTTCTATTTTGACAACATCATGCGCCCCTTCAAAGACAAGGTGCGCGAGGCGGTGGCCAAGGTCGTCGATCTGCCGATCGAGCTGGTCTGCCCCTCCCACGGCCCCTTGCTGCGCCGCGACCCCCGGGGGGCGATCGCCGCCTACCAGCGCTGGTCGGCGCCGCCGCCTCCTGCGGCCACTCCGCGGGTGTTGCTGCTGACGCTGTCGCCGCACGGCAACACCCGCGACATGGCCGCCCATGTTCGTCAGGGGCTCGAGAGCCACGGCCTGGAGGTTCTCGAGCGGGCGATCATCACCGTCGAAGGCAGTGAACTGCGCGACCTGCTGGAGCAGACCGACGCCTTGATCGTCGCCACCCCGACCATCAACCGCGATGCGCCGCCGCCGGTGTGGCAAACCTTGTCGCTGCTCTCCTCCGTCACTCCGAAGGGGAAGACGGCGGCCGTTTTCGGCTCCTACGGCTGGAGCGGCGAGGCGGTCAAGATGGTGGAGGAGCGCCTGCTCGGACTCAAGTACAAACTGGCGACCCCCGGTATTCACTTCCGCTTCGCCCCCACCGACGAGGACCGCCAGGCCTGCCGGGAGTTCGGCGACCGAATCGCCGCCGCCTTGTTGCCGGCGGCGTAGCTCTTCTCCTTCATTCCGCTGCGGACAATGCCTCTAATCATCTTTCAGATTAGCGGCATTGTCCGGTTTTCATCTACGTGTATCTGCGTGTATCTGCAAAAAAAGGATTTTATTCCACCCGAGCCAACGCAGTAGGCAGTCCCTTCAGGCCTTTCGTTTGACCTTTCCCTCCGGCTTGCCCCATAATCCTCCCCAGCATTCCCCCGGAGGTCTCTTTGTCGTCGCTCATCGCCACCGTCGCCGTTGCCGCCCCCCTCGACAAGACCCTCTCCTATGCGCTCCCCGAGGCGCTGCGGGAGACGGCCCGGGTGGGGG
>JACZKF010000521.1 GCA_014860175.1 Desulfuromonadales bacterium
CCTTTCTCCAGCGGCTGCAGCAGCTGGGGCGCCGGCAGGTGATCGTCACCGGCATGGAGGCCCATGTCTGCGTCTGGCAGACGGTTCTCGGACTGCTCCAGGCCGGCTATCAGGTCCACCTGGTGCGCGATGCGATCATCGCCCGGGGCAAAATCGACTACCTCAATACCCTGGAGAGCGCCCGTCAGGCCGGGGCAGTGGTCACCACTGCCGAAACCGCCATCTTCCAGCTGCTGCAGACCGCCGAGGCGACCGAGTTCAAGGCGATCTCGGCCCTGGTCAAGGAACGCTTTACCTCGGCCGAGGCGAAGTGACCGAGCCGGCGCTGGTCAAGGACAACGCCTGCTTCGTCTGCGGACCAGCCAACGGCCGGGGGCTGCAGGCGCAGTTCGAACTTGACCCGGCGGCGCGGGCCGCCTGGAGCCGCCTGACCCTCCCCGACTGGACCCAAGGGTGGCAGGGGGTGGTGCATGGCGGCATCCTCTCCACCCTCCTCGATGAGGTCAGCGTCCATGCCGGGCGCACCGTTGGCCCCCATCCGGTGACGGCGGAGCTGACGGTGCGCTTTCGCAAGCCGGTGGCGGTCGGAAGTACGATCGAGGTGCGGGGCGAAGTGGTCGAAGTCCGCCGCCGGCTGCTGCAGGTGCGCTCCTGGCTGGCGATCGCCGGCGAGACGTACGTCGAAGCCGAGGCGAGGGTGATGCTGGTCCGGCTTCCCATCGATTGACACTTTCTGATCAGCCGGTGGGGTAGACTCCGGGGTAGCTTGCGACTCGGGACTTGGGACAATCAGTGGGGTGAGCGATGAAGTATCAGGTCGGTAAGCCGGGAAGAGTCGTCATCGCCCGTTTCGGCGACGGCGATGATGTCCTGGCCGGGTTGGTGGAGATCGCCAGAAAAGAGGAGATCCGGGCAGCCCAGTTCCAGGTGGTCGGCGGTCTGCGCCGAGGGCGCTACGTGGTTGGCCCGGCCAAGGAAGGGATGCCGCCGGTGCCGGTCTGGCGCGAGTTCACCGAGGCCCACGAAGTGGTCGCCAACGGGACCATTTTCTGGCAGGGGGAGGAGCCGAAGATCCATTGCCACGGCGCCTACGGCCGCGGCGGGGAGGTCAGCGCCGGCTGTTTGCGCGACGGGGTGGAGACCTTTCTGGTGCTGGAAGCGGTGATCACGGAAATCATCGGCGTCGAGGCGACCCGGGAACTCGACCCGGTCTCGGGGATGGTCCTGCTGAAGCTGTAAGTCAGGGTTCGGCCAGAAGGGTCGCCAGCTTCCGCAGTTTCTCCTCCACCGCTTGCGAGAGCTTGTCTTCGCCCAACATGTAGGCGAGCTGATGGACCATCAGCCAGACGTCGGCCAATTCGGCGACGACCGCCTCGGTGCCGATCCGCCCGCGCTTGAAATGTTTGAGGGCGGCGATCAGCTCGGCGCACTCCTTGATCGCCTGATCGTACTGCGCCTCCGCCCCCCACTTCTCCAGACTGGCCTTGTAGATCTCCGCGTAATCCTTCAACTCGCCCCCGTATTCAATTCAAAATTCAAAATTCAGCATTCAAAATTGCTCCTCCTGCCACTGCGCCAGCTTCCCCTGAATAAACTCGACCACCGCCGCCTGCGTCGCCGAGCCGTTGCCTTCGACGGCGATCGGAGGACCGAAGGCGAAGTGGACCCGCCGGGTCGGGTCGATGCGGCCGAAATCCTTGAACCAGCGGCCGTTCCCCCAGGCGTCGGTCTTCAGCGCCACCGGCACCACCGGGACGGCGGCCCGCTTGGCCAGTTTGATCCCGATACTGTTGAACTGCGCCGGATTGAAGTCGACGGTACGGGTGGTCTGGGGGAAAACCGCGATCGACACGCCGCTCTGCAGCCGTTTTGTCCCTTCCTCCAGCACCACCTTCAGGTCGTCGCGAGGGTTGCTGCGTTCCACCACCACCGGATTGCGCGAGACCATGACATGGCGAAAAATCGGATAGTCGACCAGGCTCTTCTTGACCACGAAGGTCACCGGCTGGTGGGCGACGATCAGCGTCGGCAGGACAAAGGTCTCCAGGGTGCTCATGTGGTTGCCGATGAAGACGCAGGGAGAGCTCAGAGAGGAGAAGTTCTCCACCCCCTCGATCTGGAACTCGACCCCGACCGCTTCCAGCGCCTCGATGATTCGGCGACTGCTCTCCCCCCAGGCACGATCGTCGTAGTCCCCCTGGCGCGCCTGCCGGCTGGCCTGCCAGACGGTATTCACCATCGACAGGTAGAAACAGAGAGAGGGGCAGGCCCGACTCCACGGCGTCACCGGGCGCTTGGCGCTGGTGTAATCCCCCTGCAGTGAGTTGGTAGGCAAAGGTTGTCCTCCGGTGGGGAAGTTGCGCGCTTAATGTAGGATCAAATCGCGGGCCTGGCAAACGAAAAGAGTGGGCGGCCGCTCAGAAAATGGAGGCCAGTCGCTCGTAGGAGCGGGTGAGGCGACGCGAGACGGTGAGCAGCATCCCTTGCAGGAGGTGGATGCCGAGGGGGGGGCGTTCGGCCAGGAGGCGCTGCAGGTTGGCGCGGCTGAGCAGAATCAGATCGAGGCGATCGAGGACGACCGCCGTTTCGCTCCGCGGCGACCCTTCGAGGACCGACAACTCGCCCACCATGGCGCCGCGGCTGAGGATTCCGACCACGATCGGCTTGCCGGCAAACTCCGTCTGCTTGCTGATCTCCAGCCGGCCGGAGACGACGAACGCAATAAAATCGCCGCTCTCCCCCTCCTGCCACAAGGTCGCGCCGGCCGGCAGCTGCCGGCATTCGAAATAGCCGGCCGTCTGGTCGAGATTTTCCTCGGCCATGAAGCTGAAAAACCGCAGTTCGCGCTTCATCCGGCCACATAACCGTTCGCGGCACTCACCGTCGTTGCACGGTTTTTCCCCGGTCAGGGTCACCTCGTCAAGGTCGGCCAGCAACGGATCTTTCATCAGGAATCTCCTCATCGTGGCTGGGGTGTTTACTGGCATGGCAGAATCACTATATAATAGCCACCGAGCCGGCTGCAAGAACTGGCGGGGAGAAGATGGCAGAAGAGGCGGAAAACGCCCATCTGGCGCGACCGAGAAGGTCCTTGTCCTGCTGATTTTTGCCGGACCGGGCTTGCCAGGACTTGACAAAGCTTTCCCAAGCCATTAGATTAGCGGCAGAAATCATTTAATTGGAGGTGTTTCCATGCCCATGTACGAATATCGGTGCGATCAGTGCGGAGTGGTTTTCGAGGCTCGGCAGAAGTTTTCCGATGCCCCTTTGACCGAGTGTAACAGCTGCGGTGGCAGCGTTCAGAAGCTGATCTCCCAGACCTCCTTCTCCCTCAAGGGGAATGGTTGGTACCAGCAGGGCTATAGCGAAAAACCGGCCCCCGCCTGTGCTCCAGCCGGAGGGGGAGGGAGCTGCGCCGGCTGCCCGAAAGCGGCGGCCAACGAGTAGGCCCAACCTTCCGATCCCCGGCCCGGTTCACTGGACCGGGGATTCTGGTCTCTGCCCTGTTTAGCGGTCGGGACGCAAGGAACTGCATGCGGAAAAAACGTCTTCTCCTGCCTCTGGCGCTTATCCTCAGCGGCGGCACCCTGCTCAGTATGGTCGCCTGTGCCAACATGGGTTATTATGCCCGCGCCACCCAGGGGCACTTGAGTCTGATCACCAGCCGCAAGCCGATCAAAAGCCTCATTGTCGAGCCCAGCCTCAATCCGAAGCTGCGCGCCAATCTGGAGCGGGTGCTGGCCATCCGCGACTTTGCCAGCCGCGAACTGCGGCTGCCGGAGAACGGCAGCTACCGCTCCTATGTCGAGGTCCCGCGGCCGCATGTGGTCTGGAACGTGGTCGCCACCCCGGAGTTTGACCTGCGTCCGGTCCAGTGGTGCTTCCCGGTGGCCGGTTGCGTCAACTACCGCGGTTTCTTCTCGCCGGAGGAGGCGGGTGCCTTCGCCGAAGGGTTGCGGGAAAAGGGGCACGACGTCTATATGTACGGCGTCAATGCCTACTCGACCCTCGGCTGGTTCGACGACCCCGTTCTCAGCACCTTCTTTACCCGCGCCGAGGAAGATCTCGCTGGGCTCATTTTCCATGAGCTGTCCCACCAGGTGGCTTATGTGAAAAACGATACCACCTTTAACGAGTCGTTCGCCAAGGCGGTGGAGATGGAGGGGGTGGCGCGCTGGCTGGCGGCCAAGGGAGAGGAAGAGCGGATTCAGAGTTACCTGGAGAACTCCCAGCGCCATGAAGAGTTCGTCTCTCTGGTCAAGCAATACCAGCGTCGGCTGCAGGCCATCTACCACCTGCCGGTGGAGGAGAAGGCCAAACGCGACGAAAAAGTTGTCGCTTTCCGGGAGTTGCGCGAGGCTCACGAACAACTCAAGGAGTCGTCCTGGGGGGGGTACAAGGGGTACGATCGCTGGTTCGCCGAACTGAACAATGCCAAGATTGCCTCCATCAACACCTACTACACCCATGTCCCTGCGTTCCAGGCGCTGCTGCGCCGCCATCACGGCAACCTCCCCGCTTTCTACCAGCAGGTGAAAAATATGGGGCGGCTACCCTACGATCGGCGCCAGGCGCAACTGGCCAAGCTGCACTCCGAGTTCGTCGCCGACCTCCCCCCGGTGGGCGCCCGGCTCTCGCTAAAAGAGAGCCCTTCGGGAGGCGAAAAGCTCTAAGCAGGTCGATCCTTCGGAACATCTGGCCCCTCGCATCTCGACCTTTTGCGCGGCCGGAAGCGCGGAGTCTTTCAACACCCCGCAGGGGGGCGGCTAACGGCTGCCCCCCTGGTTTTTGTCCGCAGTGTGTCGGCGGCAGGTACTCTCTCCTTTACAATCGTTCTCCCCTTTCGTATAGTATTTTTCTCATTTCCAGGAGGTCACGCGGTGGGCAGTATTATCGATGGCAAGGCGATTGCTGCTGCCTTGCGGCAGAGCATTGCGGCGGATGTGGCGCAGTTGAAAGTGACCGGGACGGTACCTGGTCTGGCGGTGGTGCTGGTGGGGGAAGATCCGGCCAGCCGGGTCTACGTCTCGATGAAGGAGAAGGCCTGCGCCGCGGCGGGGATCTACTCCGCCGAGCACAAGTTGCCGGTCGAGACGACCGAGGCCCAGCTCCTGGCCCTGATCGACGAACTCAACCGCGACCGGCGCATCGACGGCATTCTGGTGCAGCTGCCGTTGCCCAAGCAGATCAACGAGAGCAAGGTGCTGGAGGCGATCAGCCCGGCCAAGGACGTCGATGGCTTCCATCCGTATAATGTCGGCCGCCTGGTCACCGGCAATCCGCTGTTCCAGCCCTGCACCCCCTATGGGGTGATGAAGATGCTGGAAGCGACCGGGGTGGAGCTGGCCGGCAAGGAAGTCGTGGTAGTTGGCCGCTCCAACATCGTTGGCAAGCCGGTGGCCCTGATGTGCCTGGCCCAGCATGCCACCGTCACTTTGTGCCACTCCCGCACCCACGATCTGCCGGCCAAAGTCCGGCAGGCCGATGTGGTCATCGCCGCCGTCGGTCGCCCGGAGATGATCCGGGGCGAATGGATCAAGCCGGGGGCCGTGGTCATCGATGTCGGGGTGAACCGGGTCGGCGACAATAAGCTGGTCGGCGATGTCGAATTCGAAGCGGCCAAGGAACGCGCCAGCGCCATTACGCCGGTCCCCGGTGGCGTCGGCCCGATGACCATCACCATGTTGCTGTACAACACCGTCGAGAGCGCCAAGCGCCGCGCCCACGGCTGAGTAAAAAGGCCCATCTGCGGCGTTCCCCTCATCCTTCGGCGACGACGTACCTTCCGGTACGCCTTACTCCTCAGGATTTCGGGCGCCTTGCATCTGGACCTTTTTACTCAGCCGAATATTCTTTCTTACCACTCACTACGATGATCATCAGCGAACAGAAAAACCGCGACGAACTGCTGCAGGCACTGGAAGGCAAGAAGAAGATCTTCCTCGTCGGCTGCGCCGCCTGTGCCACCGCCTGCAAGGCAGGGGGGGAGGAAGAAGTCTTCCGCATGCAGGAGTGGCTGGCCGCGGTCGAGCACGAAGTGACCGGCAGCATGATCATCGACGAGGCTTGCCATATGCTGCGGGCTGCCCGTGACCTGCGCGAACACCAGCTGCAGGTGGAACAGGCCGATGCCGTGCTGGTGCTGGCCTGCGGCGCTGGCGTCCAGTCACTCTCCGCCAGCACCGACACCCGGGTGATCGGTGGCCTCAACTCTCTGTTTCTCGGCAACATCCGCCGTTTTGGCCATTACGAGGAGAAGTGCTCCCTGTGTGGCGACTGCATTCTCAACGAGACGGCCGGTATCTGTCCAGTGACCACCTGTGCCAAGGGGCTGCTCAACGGCCCGTGTGGTGGCATGGAGGAGGGGAAGTGCGAGGCCGACCGGGAAATCGACTGCGCCTGGCACCTGATCTACGAGCGTCTCAAGCGCCAGCAACGCCCCGGTGTCTTCGCCCGCATCGTCCCGGCCAAGAACTGGGGGAAGGTGAAGAAGCCCGGCAGGCATAAAATCAAATAAAAAATTATAGGTCCAATAAGTCGTACTGGACTTATCTGACCTATGAAGGGCCTTTCGAATCTCATGTCGCGACTTTCTGCAGCCCTGGCCGCCGGGCAGTTCGTGGTGACCGCCGAAGTCGCCCCCGCCAAGGGGGTCGATCTGGCGCCGGTG
>JACZKF010000522.1 GCA_014860175.1 Desulfuromonadales bacterium
GGGTTTGATCAGAAAGGCGTGATGTGTGATGCGTGATGAGTGCGTTTGGAAGTTGCTGATCGCGGATCGCGGATCACGATCTTGTTTTTACCAGATTTTTGCGCTACATTGCCCTCTTCCATCTGGTACAGGGAGTGGCTATGACCGAGAAGGACTTGGGGCAGTTGCGGCAGGAAATCGACCGGATCGACGACCAGATGCTCGAGCTGCTGAACCGGCGGGCGAGGGTGGTCCTCGAAGTCGGGCAGGCGAAGGCGGGGCAGAGCCGGGATTTCTACGTCCCGAGCCGCGAGCAGGCGATCTACGAGCGGTTGACCGCCAGCAACCCCGGCCCCTTTCCGTCCGAGGCGATCCGCCGGGTTTTTCGCGAGATCATCTCCGCTTCCCTCTCCCTCGAACAGCCGATGAAGGTCGCCTTCCTCGGCCCCCAGGCCACCTTTACCCACCTGGCGGCGATGCAGCGGTTCGGCCTCTCGGCCCAACTGGTGCCGCAAAAGAGCATCCCCGCCATTTTCGAGGAGGTGCAGCGGGGTCGAGCCGACTACGGGGTGGTGCCGGTGGAGAACTCGACCGAAGGGGTCGTCTCCCACACCCTCGACATGTTCATGAGCTCCGACCTGCAGGTCTGCGCCGAGGTGCTGCTGGAGATCTCCCACGACCTCCTCTCCCGCAACGGCAGCCTGGAGGCGGTGCGCAAAATCGTCTCCCACCCCCAGGCGCTGGCCCAGTGCCGAGCCTGGCTGGAGGAAAACCTCCCCGACATCCCGCTGGTCGATGTGGGGAGCACCGCCCTGGCGGCGCAGATGGCGGCCGAGGACGAGTCGGCGGCCGCGGTGGCGAGCGAGATGGCCGCCACTCTCTACGGTCTGCAGGTGGTGAAGAAGAAGATCGAGGACAACCCCCACAACTTCACCCGCTTTCTGGTCATCGGCCGGCGCAGCCCCGAGCGCAGCGGCCGCGACAAGACGTCGGTGATGTTCAGCGTCCGCGACGAACCGGGGATCCTCTACCGGATGCTCGAACCGTTCAGCAAGCGCGACATCAACCTGTCCAAAATCGAAAGCCGGCCGATGAAGAGCAAAGCCTGGGAATACATCTTCTTCCTCGACATCGAAGGGCACGTCGCCGAAGACAACGTCAAAGCCGCCATCGACGAACTGCACGGCTATTGTCAGTTTTTAAAAGTTCTTGGGTCGTATCCGAAGGCCAGGTAATTTTGAATTCTGAATTTTTAATTCTGAATTAAAAAGCAGAAGCAACCTTGGCGTCGTCCGTCCGGTTTTCAATATAAAATTAAGAATTCAAAATGCAAAATTGATGAACTCAACCAACTTTCATATCCCTAATCTGACTATCATCGGTGTCGGCCTGATCGGCGGCTCCCTGGCTTTGGCGCTTAAGGCGGCCGGAGTGGTGGGGGAGGTGGTTGGTGCCGGGCCTGGTGGCGTGGATCTGGAAAAGGCGCTGGCGCTGGGGATCGTCGATCGGATCACCGACGATCTGGCGGCCAGTGTCCGCCAGGCCGATCTCGTCTTTCTCGCCACGCCGGTGCTGGCGCTGGCCTCGGTTGCCGCCGTCATCATGCCCCATCTCAAGCCCGGGGCGATTCTCACCGACGGCGGCAGTGTCAAGGGGGAGGTGGTGACGGCGATCGAGCCGCTGCTGCGCCCCGACGTCGAATTCGTCCCCGGCCATCCTATTGCCGGCACCGAGAAGAGCGGCGCCGAGGCGGCCTTCGCCACTCTCTACCAGAACCGCCGCTGCATTCTCACCCCGACCGCCCGCACCGGCGCCGACGCCCTGGAGCAGGTCCGGCGGATGTGGCAAGCGGCCGGCTGCGAGGTGGTGGCGATGGAGGTGGCCAAGCACGACCGCATTCTGGCCGCCATCAGCCATCTGCCGCACATGGTCGCCTATTCGCTGGTGAACGCCGTCGGCTCCGACGACCGCTATGAGGAGAACATCCTCGCCTACTCGGCCGGCGGTTTTCGCGACTTCACCCGCATCGCCTCCTCCGACCCGACCATGTGGCGCGACATCGCCCTGACCAACCGCGAGGCGCTGCTGGAGATGATGGAGCGCTTCGAGAAGTTCTTCGCCGAATTGAAAGAAGATGTCCGTACCGGCGACGGCCAGGCGATGTTCGAATTCTTCCTGCGCTCCAAGCAGAGCCGGGACGCTATTCTTTAGCTGTAAGCGATCAGCAACCAGCTCTCAGCTTAAGGCCAAAACCACCTTATCATGCTGAGCAGCTATCTTTTGGCTTCAGGCTGACAGCTGACAGCTGACAGCTATTAGTTGAGGTACTTATGGAATCCCGCATCGTCCATCCCGCCCGCCCGTTGCGCGGGGAGATCGTCATCCCTGGCGACAAGTCGATTTCCCATCGTTCGATCATGATCGGCTCCCTGGCCGAAGGGGAGACGACGGTCCACGGCTTTTTGCACGGGGAGGACAACCATGCCACCCTCAAGGCCTTTCGCGCCATGGGGGTGGAGATCGAGGAGCTGGCCGGGGGGGTGCTGAAGATTCGCGGCCGGGGGCTCGACGGGTTGACCGAGCCGGGCGACGTTCTCGACTGCGGCAATTCCGGCACGACCATCCGCCTGATGACCGGGCTGCTGGCCGGGCAGCGTTTTTTTTCCGTCCTCACCGGCGACCGCTACCTGCGCAAGCGGCCGATGAAGCGGGTGACCGGACCGCTGGTCAGCATGGGGGCTCGCATCTGGGGGCGCGGCGGCGGCGATCTGGCGCCTCTGGCCCTCCAGGGGACCCCCTTGCACCCCATCGACTACGCCTCGCCCATCGCCAGCGCCCAGGTCAAATCGGCGCTGCTGCTGGCCGGCCTCTATGCCGAAGGGACGACGACGGTGCGCGAGCCGCACCTCTCCCGCGATCACAGCGAGCGGATGCTCACCGCCTTCGGTGCCGAGTTGCGCCCCTTTGCCGGCGGCGTGTCGCTGACCGGCCGGCCGCGGCTGCGGGGGCAGGAGATCCGGGTGCCGGGGGATATCTCCTCGGCCGCCTTCTTCCTGGTGGCGGCCCTGGTCGTCCCCGGTTCCGAGCTGCTGGTGAAGAACGTCGGCCTCAACCCGAGCCGCAGCGGCGTCATCGATATCCTGCGGGCCATGGGGGGATCGCTGGAGCTGGTCGATGAGCGGCAGGCCGGCGGTGAGCCGGTGGCCGACATCGTGGTGAAGAGCAGCCGCCTCAAAGGGATCGAGATCAGCGGTGAGCTGGTGCCGCGGGCCATCGACGAACTGCCGGTGGTCAGCATCGCCGCCGCCCTCGCCGAGGGGACCACCACCATCCGCGACGCCCGCGAGCTGCGGGTCAAGGAGACCGACCGGATCGCCGCCATGATCGGCGTCCTCACCGCCCTCGGGGTCTCCGCCCAACCCCGGGACGACGGCATGGTGGTGCATGGCAGCGACGGGCTGCGCGGCGGCACCATCGACTCCTGCGGCGACCACCGTATTGCCATGAGCACCGCCATCGCCGCCCTGCGCGCCACCGCCCCGGTCACCATCACCGACACCGCCTGTACCGCGACCTCGTTTCCCAACTTTTGGGAACTATTGGACAAAATCAAAACATAGGTCTTATTTGACCTATTGGACCTATTTTATGT
>JACZKF010000523.1 GCA_014860175.1 Desulfuromonadales bacterium
CCTCGCTGTCGAGGACCAGGACGCCGCGACTCGATTCCCCGGCCACGTAGATCAGGCCGTCGCTGCTGACCGCCAGCTTGCTGGGGGAGAAGTTGGCTGTCTCCGGGATGCCGTCGAGGGTAATTTCCCGCTCGACGAAAAAGGCGCCATTGAGGACGGTGATCCTGGGGTTCGGGGTGAGGGCACTGCGGCTTTGGCAGACATAGACCTCCCCCTTCTGGGTGACAAAGACGCCGCGGGGCGCTTCGACCCCTCGCCCCCTGCCGATGGAGACCCGCGGGAAGGAATCGGGACCGTAGACAATGATCCGTGAGCTGCCGCCGTTGACCAGATAGAGCTCCTCTTCAGCCGTGTCGAAGAAGATGGCGGAAGGATAATGCAGATTTTTCCCGTCATCGTCGAAGGTGATCATGGCGACAGGGGTAATCGGACTGTTTTCGGCCGGCGCGGCCGAGACGACACCTGCTGTCAGGAGGACAAGTGCCAGAACCAGTGCGGATGCCAGCCGCTGAGGGCTGAAACGGACGGCGCCGCGCCGATTAGCGATGGCATTTGCTGCAGACATAACCACCCACACTGTCGGCAAAGAGCAAGGAACGGTAGGGAGAGCCGTGCGGGTCGTGGCAGCTTGCGCAGGTGAGCTCCCGTCCTGGTCTTCTTCTTTCGTTGGGGCCGGATACCGGATGGCCGCCGACCGGATGCCCCCGCTTGAGACCGGCGAAGCGCTGATGACAGCTGACGCACAGGTCGTTGATCGGCTGGTGCAGGATCGATTCATGGTCGGTCGCATGCGGATCGTGGCAGGCGACGCACCCCGGACCATGGATGATGCCGTGGACGTACCGCAGCGGCTTCTCCTTGGAGACCAGGTTCTCCTTGTCGCCATGGCAGGTGATGCAGAGTTCGACCCTGCTGTCGGCCCAGAGCTGATAGCGATTGGCTTCGCCATGGGGATTGTGGCAGAGGGTGCAGCCGCCGGCGACCATCGGCCCGTGGACCGAGCTGCGCGAACCCCAATCTTTCTTGCCGGTATGGCAGGTGAGGCACGCCTCCTCCACGTTGCCGGTCGGGAATCCGATCCGCCACGGCTTGATGTACTGCTGATGGCAGGTGAGACATTGGCGCTGCACCGTGGTGCTGTGGCGTTGCAGGGACTTGTCTACGACGTTGCGGTGGCAGCTGGCGCAGCCGTCCTGGCTCCTGAGCCCGGTCGTCCCGAGGGGGGACGATTTCTGCAGGTCGTGGCAGCCGGTACAGCTCGGTGGGAGTTGGTCCCCCTGGTGAAAGAGATAGACGTCCTTGCCGATGGCGTTCGGATTGAGAGTGGCGCGCAGCGGCCGGTAGCGAAGTACCAGGGGTTGATCGCCCGGAAAGACGGAAAAGACATTAAGGTCGGGCTTGAGCGGCAGCCGGAAGTGCAGGTAGGTATTCCCCTGCCGCTCCCCGCGCAGCAGCGGTTCGAGCCGCTTCCCTTCCATCTCGACCCAGACCGGGCTCTTGCCGCTTTGGCGCACGACGAGGTGGGTCTCCGGATGACGGGCGAAGATCACGTTCTCCGAGTTGGGGGTGAGGATCTCCACCGCCGCTTCGGCTGATCCCGTCAGCCGGGCCGACAACAGGCCGAGCAGCAGGAGAAGAAGAAGGGGAGAGGCTCTTCGCCCCGGTTCCCGCCGGCGTGGTGCGAAACGTCTTTCGATCATTGGACGACAGCCAGTCCCAAGGGGGGCGCCCCGAGAGCGATGAAACCGAGAAGCTGATTGGTAGTGGAATCGATGGCTGCCAGGGCAGCCGCCTGCTCATCGGCCACGTACAACCGGCGGTAGACCCGCTCATGGACCATCTCCCGAGGCCGTCCCAGGCCGCGAATCTCGCGGACGACCCCGAGCTGGCCCGGCAACAGGACCGAAATCGAACCGCCGTCATAGTTGCTGACGAAGATCTGCTCGCCGTTGGACAGCAGCCGCCGCGGCCCAAAGCCTACATCGAGCCGGCGCAGGACTCGGTTGGCGGCGCGGTCAAAGATGGTGACGGTGTGATCGCCGCTCTCGGCGATATAGAGGAGGTTGCCAAAGGGGAGAAGCCCCCGCGGCACGTTGCCGGTGCGGATCGCACCGACCTCCTTCAGGTCGACCGGGTTCAGGAGCAGGACCGTCTGGGTGAGTCCGGCCGAAACGGCCAGGAGGTTCTCCTCGGCCAGGTAGGTGGCGTAGAGAGGGCGGTAGCGCAGGCGGACGCGGGCGGTGCTGCGCCCGGTGGCCAGGTCGATCCGGCTGAGGTAGCTGCCGTGCTCCTCCAGCACGTAGCCCCAGCGGCCGTCGGGGCTGAGGGTCATGAAGGTCGGAAAATCGGCGAGGGGGATCGGGAAGAGGTCGACTACCCGCTGGGAATGAAGATCGACCACCTTGATCGTCGCTTCGCCGGCGGCCAGGACGTAGAGGCGCCGCCGGGAGGGATCCGGGTCGACCGCCAGCCAGGTCGGCTGCCCCTTGACGCCGAAGGAGTCGGCCACCCAGTTCTTGTCGCTGCGCACCACGAAGATGGTGTCGATGTCAGGGCAGGTGACATAGATCAGGTCGACCAGAAGGGGGCGAAGCTGGGGGGCGACGGTGATGGCCGGCCGCAGCCCGTCCTCCCCCTCCAGAGAACCTTGCACGTCCCAGGTCAGGAAGAGAGAGCGGCTGTCGTCCTCCTCCAGCAGAAGAGAGGCGGGAAGTTCGAGCTCGACCTGCCGTGAGTCGGCCGAGACCGTCTCATTGCGGCCGTCACTGCGGCGGACCTTGGCCTCGTCGAGGGTAAAGCGGAGCCGGTGGTAGCGGCCGGGCGGCAGCCCCCGGCCGCCGAGAAGAACCTGACCGGCACCGATCTCAGCAGAGTCGAGGGCCAGCGGCCCTGGAGCGACGGGGAGCCAGGTATCTTTCGCCAGGACTTCCAAGGCCGAGATGTGGAGCCGGACGGCGGGCGTTTCGGCCTCCTTGAGGGTGAGGAAAACACTCAGCCTGGCGCCGTGCTCCAAGCCACGGGGCAAAGGGCGCGGCCAGGCGGCCGAGGCTGGCATGCCGGCCTGACAGCCTGTCAGCAGCGCCAGGGCGAGAAGGGCCGCCAGCAGGCCCGGGAGGATGGGGCGAAGGGAGCAGTTCTTCATGGCACCTGCCTTAACTCTTGGCCGTGTGACACACGGCACAGCCATTGACGGCCGGTTGACCGGTATGCGGGTCGATCCCCGGCCAGGCCCGGTACCCCCAGCGCAGCATCGCCGGATACGGGGAGCCGTGCGGGCGATGGCAGGAGATGCAGGCGACGAGATCCGAGCCGCGGTTGATGGAGGTGAAGTTGGCATCCTCCGGGGTGACGTTCTGCCTTCCCACCGGCACCAGCGGGTCGTAGGTAGAGAAGCCGGTGAACTCTCCCCGGTCCGGGATGGCCGCGTCGACCGGGTGGCGGATCCAGGCGCTCTCGGCCGCCGTCTGACTGTGGAACAGGCCGTGGCAGCCGGCGCATTTCTGGTTGATCGAGCCGGTTTCGAGGAAATTGACATAGGGCCCCGGTTTCCCCTGGTAGACGTTATGGCGGCTACTCAGCGGATTCTGCTCCCAGTCCGGGGCTTCGATTCCGGCCACTCCTGCCGGCGGCGGGAGCGGGCTGCCGTCGCGCTGCATGACCGATCCGAGAAAGCGGTACCACCCCTCTTCCCGGCCGACGACGAGGGAGTCGCCATCGGCGTGGTGATGCGGGGTATGGCAACCGTTGCAGCCGCTCTGGGGGGTGGCCAGGGTCGTGTGACAGTCTGCGCAGTCTTCGGTGCGGGGTACCCCGCCCGGGGCGAAGCCGGGGAAGCGGTAATCGGGGCCGCTGATTGCCTGGACGTTGTGCCCATGCGGATCGCCGGCCTGGAGCAGCCAGTGGAAGTTCCCCCCCGCCAGGGTCGACGAGGTCGATCCGTCGGGGGGGTAGGTCGGCTCGGTCAAGTTGAAGACGACCGGGACCCGCGAATCGCCCAGGGTGACGATCGTCTCGGGGCCGGCATGGCTGTGGCAGCCGACACAGTCGGTCTTGAGCAGCTTGCCGAATGCCTCGGGACGGGCGATTCTCTCTCCCGTATTCTCCAGGGTGAAGGCGACCAGCGTATTCTGCTGGCTGTTGTGCATGGTGTGGCAGTCAGAGCACAACCCCTGGACCGCCGCTTCTCCCCGAAGGGGGAGAAGCAGCGATACCATCAGAATGCCCGGGAAAACCCACACCTTCGCAAAACGCATACGAAACCCTGCCGTTTCCATGGGGAAAAACTTTCCCCCCTTCCGTCCTGCACTCGCGGCTAGCGGGTGTAGATCTCCACCCGGCCATTCCCTTCATCGACGACGCAGAGCCGCCCCCAAGGGTCGAAACGGATCTGCCGGGGGAAGTGGAGCTGCCCCCGTGCATGCCCCGGGCCGAGAAACCGGTAGCGGAAGCGGCCGTCCTCGCTGAAGGCGAAGACGCTGTTCTGGTGCCGGTCCAGAACGTAGAGGCCGGAATCTCCGACGGCGAGCGACACCGGGAAGTCGACCTGCTCGCCGAGCTGGATGGTCTGGGCGATGCTTCCATCCGAGCGGAAGCGGAAGACTTTCTTGGCCCGGGCTTCAAGACCCCAGACCGAGCCGTCGGCGATGACGAAGTCGGCCAGGCCGCCGGCGGTATCGGGTGAGCCGAAGCGCTGTTCGACGTTCAGGTCGGCGGCCAGGCGCAGCACCTGGCCGCTGGCCCGGTCGAGGACGTGGAGCCTTCCCCCTTCCTGGGCGATGCGGTCGGGGAAGACCTGCCGCGAGCCGTCGCGCAGGATGTGCGGTTTGACCTCGCGGGCGCCGATGTCGATGCGGGTGAGGCTGTTGCGCCCCTTCTCCACGACCCAGAGGCGGCCGTCATCGAGGCGCACCAGGTCGAAAGGAGCTTTCAGCCGGTCGTCGGCGGAGAACGCTTTCAGCATCTCTCCGTCGCGGGTGAAAGAGACGAGGCGGTTGCGGCCGGCGTCGACAGCGTAGTAGCGCTCGCTCTCCCGGTCAAAGGCGACGGCGGCCGGCATGTACATGGCATTGCCGGCGGTTTCGATCTTCAGGCTCATCTGCCACTGCCACGGTGCCTGGGCCAGCGCCGTGGCGGGGAGAAGGGCCAGGATCGTCGCCAGCAGCAGACGTCGTGCTGGTATCGAATGCAGCTTTTTCATACGCGGGAAATCCTCCATGGCGGTGTCTTCTGCAATCGTCGCGGCTCAGTGGTCCCGATGGCACTGGACGCACAGATCGCGTGTCCCAGCGAACTTCAAGTGGTTCCGATGGTCGGTCCCTTTGCTCGTGTGGCAACTGGCGCAGGTCATCATCTGTCCGGTCCGCGGGTCGAAGACCTTCTCGCCAATCGGATGGGTAAACTGCTCATGAGTCACATGGCAGGCGACACAGACCGTATTGATGGGGGCCTTGGCCATGGCCGGATGATTGGAGCCATGGGGCGCATGGCAGTCGCTGCACGCCTCATGCGCCGTGTGCTTGAACTCGGCCGTTTCGCTGCGCTGGAAGGTTGCCTCGTGGCAGGTGCCGCAGACATGGCGCTCTTTCCCCTTGAGGAGCCGGGCCTTATCACCAGCATGCGGAGAGTGGCAGGCGATACAGCTGTTTTCGCCATAGCGCACCAGGTGGTTGTGGGACGAGGCCATCTGCTCACTCACCTGCGGGTGACAGCCGAGGCAGGTGTCGACCGTCACCGGTGCCCCCTTGGCGGCGTGACAGTCCTTGCAGCCGGCGGCGTACGGGTCATGCAGAACGTTGCGGACCAGGGCCGGCCGGTTGCTGCCGTGAGGGCTGTGGCAGGAGCTGCAGTTCCCAAGTTCGGCCGGATAGTTGGCATGTTTCTGCCGCACCGTCTGCAGCGGGTGGCAGCCCAGGCAGAGCGCCTCGGGCTCCTTGGTCAGCAGGTTGGGGTAGGGGGACTGGTGCGACTGGTGGCACGACGCGCATTCCCCTTTTCCATACGGGGTGTGGGTGTACTTGTATTTCTTCGGCAGGTCGGAATGACAGCTGAAGCAGGCATCAGACGAGCGTTTGCTGAGGAGCCCCTGGTAGTCGGAGGCGTGCGGGTCGTGGCAGCTGAGGCACTCCCCCGTCCGGACTGGCTGGTGCATGAACCCCTGCCGATGCTTGGCTTGGGCCTCGGTATGACAGGAATAGCAGAGTGCCATCACCCCCTGCTGGAGCAGTCCGTCGTGGCGAGCCACATGAGGGCTGTGGCAGTCGCTGCATTGGCCTGCCGCAACCGGCTGGTGCTTCACTTTTTTCTGGAAAGCGGCCCGCTCGTGGCACTGGAAGCAGTCCATCACCGCCTGGGCGGCTCCCTGACTGGCCAGGAGGAGGATCAGCGCCGAGGCCGCGGTCAATGCGGCGCGCATGAATTTATAGCTACGCATTATTGCGCCCTCCCTTCATGACATGGGGTGCAGGTGCCAGGGGCGAAGGGACCATGGCTCACCGGGTAAAGCAGGTTCTTTTTCGGCCCGCCGTGGGGGTCGTGGCAGGTGACGCAGGAGGCGGGCCCCGGCTTGATCCCCTGGTGGGCGGCGACGAATTCTGACGTTTCGATCTCATGGCAGCCGGCGCAAAGGGGACCGATTCCCTCGCGCGTCAGCGAGGCGAAGTCGGATCCGTGAGCGCCATGGCAGGTGGTGCAATCCTCCGCGGCGGGGGGATGCATGGCCCCCTCTTTCCAGTACTTGGCCGTCTCGGCGTGGCAGCCGAGGCAGAGGGCCGGCTGCCCTTTGGTGAGAAAACCGCTATGGGGCGAGCCGTGACTGCTGTGACAGGCGTTGCACTCCATCCGGGCGACCGGCTGGTGCTGGACCTTGTACCCGCGGACCTCGGCCTCGCTATCCGGGTGACAGGAGAGGCAGAGCGTGCCCGGCTTCTCCTTGACCAGCTTGGAAAAGTTGGCGCCGTGCGGGGCGTGGCAGGTCAGGCAGTCGCCATCGGCAAACGGCTGATGCGACGTCTTGTCCGTCTGGTTGGCGGCCAACCCCTTGTGGCAGCTCAGACAGAGTTCCCCCTTGGCGACACTCTTGGTGAGAAGACCCCGCCCCTCGCCGCCGTGGGGAGTATGGCAGGCGGTGCACTCGCCCCGGCCGAAGGGGCGGTGCAGGCTGAAAAGACCAGTTTCTCCCCGCGTCTCGCGGTGACAGGAGAAGCAGAGGGTCGATTCCGACTGCGTCAGCAGTTTCGACTTGGCCGAGTCGTGGGTAGCATGGCAGTCGAAGCAGCGCCCCTGTTTGGCCGGAGGGTGTGCCCGGCGGGTGTCAGAGTAGCTCTTTCGGTCATGACAGGAGTAGCAGAGGCCGGGCGTCTCTTCGGTGAGAAGCGCTTTGCCTGCCCCCTGGTGCCCCTTGTGGCAGGTCAGGCACTCGCCTTTGGCGACCGGCGCGTGCACGCTGCGCATCCCCTTGTCCGGGGCGCCGTAATCGTGGCAGCCGAGGCAGACCTGGGCCGGTGCCTGCGCCAGCATGCCGGCATAGTCGCTGGCGTGGACGGCATGGCAAGCCCGGCAGTCCCCGTCTTTTACCGGCATGTGCCGGGAGGCCCCCGGCACTTCCGAGTGACAATCGAGACAGAGCTCTCCACCCTGCAAGCGGGTGGTGATGGTCTTTTCTTTCACCTGGTGGCAGTCGTTGCAGCTGCCGCTCGCCACCGGTCCGTGCACCGTCTCCTTGAGGAGCGCGGTCTGGTTCGAACTGTGGTGCGCGTGGCAGTCGACGCAGTTGCCGGTGACCGGATACTCCTGGTGGGCGGCGCGGAAGCCTTTGCCGTCGACTTCATGGCAGGAGGCGCACAGGAGATCTTTCTCCTGGCTCAGCAGACCGGGATAATCGGTCATGTGGGGGTCGTGGCAGCTTTTGCAGCCGTCAGTGAGGGGGGCGTGGACACTTTTCCTGGTGAAGGGGGCCCGGTCGTGACAGGCGAAGCATGCCTCCTCACCTTTGGCCATGAGCAGCCCCGGGAATTCCGAGTTGTGCGGCTGGTGACAGGTACTGCACTGGCCGCTGCCGACCGGTTCATGCACCGCCTTCTTCGAAGCCGCGTCTTTAAAGGCGGCATGACACGGCAGGCAGAGAACCGGCTGCGGCTGACGTGTCAGCGCCGTCCCTACCAGCCCGTGCGGCAGATGACACGCCTCGCAGTTCTTCTCCTTGACCGGACCGTGAACCTTCCCTTGTTGATAGGCAGCCGCCTTGTCCGCATGGCATCCGGCACAGGTCCGACGGACCTCCTGGCTCTTCCCCGGAGAAGTCGGGGCGCAACTCGCCACCAGTGCCGGAAGGCCCAGCAGAAGGGCTCCCAACCACCATTTCATCGCTGTTCTTTTCATCCTGCTCCTCCAAGCTCCTTTTTCACTGCATGCCATTGGCGATCCCGAACCTTGATCTTCGATCGGGATTTCAACAGTTCCAGATACGCCTGACGTTGCTGGTCGACCTTTTCCTGGATGAGTTTGGTGCGGATGCTGCCGGCCACCCGCTCCATCGGCAGCGGCTCTTCCGGGGTGCGGGAGATCAGGTGGACGATCACCCGGCTCCCCTGGGCAGTGAAGGGAGAGCTTGTCTCCCCGGCCGCGAGCTTGTCGATCACTGCCTTGATCGCCGGGTCGAGATGGTTGGCCGGCACTTCCTGGGGGGGAATGCTGCGGCCGAGCTTTTCGCGAACCGCCTTGGGGAAGTCTTTGCGAGAGACGACGTCGGCCCAGAGCTGATCAACCTCTCCCTGGGTGTCGTCGATGATGTAGAGCTTGACCATCGCCGGCTGGGAGTAGCGCGAGAGGTTCTCCTCGAAATGCTGTCTGATCTCCGCTTCGGTGACGGTGGCCTGGGGAGTGAAGAGCCGCTGGGTGAGGGCCAGCGTCAGCCGGTGGGCGACATTGAAGTCGTACTCCCACTTGAACGGCTCTTTCTGCTCGTAGTGGCGGTCGAGCGACTCCCAGTTCGTCACGCTCTGGGCGATAATACCGGCGACCACCCGGCTCTTGAGCTCACGCGCCTTTTCCGCATCGAAAGAGGCGTGGGCGGCGTCCGGACGCTGCGCCATGTCGCGGTGGGCGATTATCATGAAATCCTTCTCGGTCACATTCTGCCGGTTGGTCGAGATGAGGATGGCATCGGTGAAGGAGTCTTCCGGGGCATTCAGATCGAGAGCTTCGATCCGTTCTTCTTCCACCTTGACCTCGTACTTGGCCTGCAGATCCTTCAGGAGCTGACTGGTCAGCGCGTTCTCCTGCTCTTTCCAGATTTCGCGGCGCACCATCTCCTGCAGCTTGGCGAAATCATCGTCATCCCCCCCCTTCTGATCTTTCATGTGGTAAAGGACCACTCCTCCCTTGTGCTGCTCCGGGTCGGCGATCTCACCTACCGAGAGCTTCTCGAAGATGCCGATCCATCCGGGGTCGATGCCGCTTGGACGCAGCCAGGTCTCCTGCCGGGAGGCCGGACCCCCGGTCTCGGTCTCCAACACCAGGAGCTGTTCCACCGTCAGCAGACCATCTTTCAGCTGCTGCCAGGCGGCTGCCGCCGTCTCTTCGTCTTTGAAGTGCAGGCGCTCGATCAGCCACTGCGGGGTATAGATTTTTTCATAACGGGAATAAAGATCGGCGTCGGTTATCTTGATCTGGCTGTCGACAGCGTCGTACTTGAGCATCAGCAGGGTCCTCGACTGCAAAAAGACCCTGGTCTGGCGCTCGAAGGAGGGGTCGGCGGCCAGCTCCATTCGCTTCCCTTCGCGAACCAGGAGCAGCCAGTCGACATACGGGTCGACCGTTTTCGGCAGGGAGTCACCGCCGTCGTTCCAGAACCGCCACCAGCGCTTGAAATCCTCATTGCTGTAGCTGGTTCCGTCCATGGTAACCAGGGTGTCGTCATTGCCGAACAACCAGGCCTCGGCCGACGAGGCCGGCATGAGGGTGGTGGTGCAGGCCAGAAGCATCAGAATCGGGAAGATACGTCGCATTGTCTCAGCCCTTCTTTGAACCAGAGGTTGATAATTTCCCGGGCGACCTGCTGACTGAGGCCGGTGACCGTATGGAGTGTGCCGAAGTGCATTGCGGTGCGGTAGTCAGCTCCTTGCCGGCGATGGTAGGTGTTCCACAGGACATCGCCGTTTTTGCCGTCGCGAATCTGCAGGTTCACCGCCAGCACCGGGTTGACTCCCATCTGTTCTCCAGGGTTTTCCCGCATTTCGAAAATGCTGCCGGTGACCAGCAGCTGGGCCTCGAGACGGCTGGCGAGCAGCCGAAGCTGCTCGGGGGTCGGCTCCTGCCCGGGCAGGATCCGCAACTGCTGGTAGACCTTCAGGATGTCCCCTTCCTGGGGGAGGTGGTAGTTGGTCGAGGTGCTGAACTGGGCCAGGAACACCTTATAGGCAATGCTGTCGGCGAGAGGGTAGTCGTCCTCGCTCACGAACGGCAGTACCGCCACCCGGCAGGTGGAGCCGGACGGCAGAGGGGCCATCTGCTGGTGATAGGGGAGGCGGCTGCCGGGTGAGAAAAACCCGCTGCATCCGCTCAGGAGAGCGAAGAACCCGATGGCCGCCAGATAGTGGGCTCGCCCAACCATACTTTGCCTCAAAACTCATCCACCCATGTTTCGGATTTAGGAACGGCCTCTTCCCGCTTTTTCTCCGGTTGCTTCTTGCCGGCCTGCAGGAAGAGCTCATTCATGTCCCGTTTGGACTGATTTCCGAGGACATCTCGCAGCATCAAGTACCCTTGCAGGTCTGCGTCGTTGCCGCCCTCCGGAAGCTCGATCCCGATCTGTCCCGGTAACTCCTCCCCCTCGGCCATCTTGATGATGCGCCCTTCCGTGGTCCACATCTCCAGACGCCAGAAGGCCAGTGGCACCTTACCCTGGTTCTCCAGGTCGACGACCACCTCCTGGCCGTTTTTCTCCAGGGCCATGGCCACGGCCGGCGCGCTTCGGTTCATCTCGACCCGGCGGCTGGCACTTGCCTTGTTTCCGGCTTCATCCCAGACTTCGAGGAGGACCTGGTACTCACCGTCCAGGACCGGAACCTCTGTGTTGCCGCGGCCCTGCCAAGCGAAAATCCCCGGCAGGTTCCCGGCCCCTTCGTCCGCTCCGACCAACTCCCCCGTCTGGTTGGAAAAGGCCAGGCGCCATCGTGCCAGAGGTTTGCGCACCAGCAATCGGGGGACGATGACCAGCTCCTTGCGAAAGACCGGGACCTCGGCATGCTGGCTGGTCCCGCGCAGTTCCAGCTCCAGAAGCGGCGGGGTGCCATCAACCAGATAGCTGCCGAGCAGGGCCGTTTCGCTGCGGCCATAAATGGGCCACTCGAGCAGAAGGTTCACCGGAAAGCGGCCGTCCTTCTCCCCTGCGATCCAGGAAGCTTCGTAGGTTCTGCTATCCTCGCCGATAGTTGCCGCATGAATCTGCTCGTCGGCTTTGAAAAAGACCCGCGGCGACCGGTCTGCGGGCCAGTCGTTGCGCAGGCGGACCTTGGCGTGGACTTCGACGCCGGGGCGAAGATGGGCCGGCTGCAGGACGATCGAGTCGATATTGATGGCTGTTGCCCGCTGCATCTCATTGATGGTCTCCCAGGGCCACTGCGAGACGATGTCGTCCAGGAAGAAGGGGTAGAGATCGGTGACGGTCTTAGGTTCACCGATGCCAAGGGGGCGGCGGCCGTCGGCAGTGCTGAAGTGGCCGACATACGACCAGACCGTGCGGCCATCGCTGGTACGTACAAGCTGTAATGTCATTCCCATGGACGGTGTCGGCCGTTCTTTCAACTGGCTGATAGTGCCGAGCAGGATGAAGGTCGCCCCCAGTTCTTCCCTGGCTCTGGAGATATGGAACGATTCCAGATGGCCGACGGTGCGGATGCGATTGTTCGCCATGAAGGAGATGACGGTCTTCGGGCTCAGAATCTCATTGCCGCTCACGGCTAACCGCTCGGCCAGGATCTTGGTGAAGGGGAGATTGATTTCATTTCTCCCTCGATTTAGTTCCTGCAGCGGAAAGACCGCGATCGGCGATAGAGATGCATTCACGAGGGACGTAAAACAGGTGGAAAAAAAGAGCAGAAGTCCAATTGTTTTCCACATTACAACCGTCCGTACAGATCTCATGGCCCCTGCTCATGCCTTCGTTTCCTCACCGAATCGTCACCAGCATTTTGCTGACCAGATCCAGAGTGACCTGAAAAGAGTTCTTCGGCGTCACACCAAAGAGGCGATCCATCAGGGAATAGCCGCTCCCCCGTCCACTCGATTGCCAAAGGACGGAGCCTGATTCGGCATCGATCAACCGCAACGTCAGGGAGATTTCCGGGTAGACAGCGCCCCCGGTTCGGGCGTCAGCAGCCTGCTCCACCGACCCAAGGAGGAAGGCCTGGGTCTCGAGACGCTGTCCGAGCCGGCGCAGTGTGGGGCCGTCGATGGGAGTACCCGGTTCGATCGCCTCGGTCCGTAAGGTGCTGTCGACTCGCCCTTTATCCACTACATTGAAGAGACCGGAGGCCAGCACCTGGGTCATGATGATCTCACGGGTCCGCTGGGCAGCCCCGGCTCCCCCTCCCAGATTTTCGAAGGGGAGAACGGCCACATTCTGGATATAGGAGAGGTCGACCTCCTTCCGCATGAATGATTTGGTCTGGTTGCGGGCGCTGCACCCCGCGAGGAGGAGCAGCACGATTACGGATGCCAGCAGCAGTTGAGCGATATTTCTCTTTCCCATCTCGTCCCTACTTTCACTCATGGGCATGTCCCCGATTGCACTCTTATCGATGTCCTGGATGATTAATGGGAATAAATTTCGCCTAGGAATAATAGAACCGGCAAAGAGCTTGTCAAACTTTAGGACGACTCTAATCTAAACTTTAGTGGCCAGAATGATTATCTTTTTGCACTTGGAGGGAGGAAGGCAAGGGGGGGAAGGTTTTGGGATTATAGAATTTTTATCTCAATTGCAGGTATCAGCTTTGGAGGTGAGTTAAAAACCACAAATGCGCGGAAAATTCGAATATTTAGATAACGGAAAGCGGGTGATTTGCAAAAAGATTTTTCTTGCCCACATTAGTCAAAAATTGCCATCAAGTAAGAAGAAAAAAACAGCCGAAGTATCTATCACGTAAATAAAAAATATCAATTCCTTATAAAATTTTGGAAATTTCAATTTAAATTATTTTTGGATTTAGCAGTTGACATTAAATACATCTCAATTAAAGTTTGCACTGGAAAAAAGCACCATAAATGACTTTTCCATTAAGGGCAAACCCAGGGCAACCTGGAGACGCAAAGCCGCGGGTCCTCACCAGGGGACGGCCGGGCCGCAGAGGAAAAGATGACCATAGGCCAATTTACTATCTGCGTCGCTTCTTCTATCAGGGGTGGCGATTTGTTTTTAGGGAGTGTCAACGCGCATTAGAGAGCCAAGTTCTGGGGGGAAGTATGGACCCGCAAGAGAAGCTCATCGAATCGGAAGAAAAGGCAACGCGTTATCTGGCCCGGTTCTGCTGGCGCAATCAGCGCCGGTTCTGTCCCCGCTGTGAAAAGAAACGCCCCTACCGGTTGGCCGATGGCCGATTCCGATGCCGGGAATGCGGGTACACCTTTCACGACTTCTCCGGACGCTGGATCAACCGGGGCAATCTCAGCTACCGCCACTGGCTCACCGTCTTCGCCCTGTTCGAGCAGGAACTCTCCATCCGGGAAATCGCCCACCGCCTGCAAGTCTCCTACAACACCGCCTACAAAGCCATCACCACGGTTCGCCTGGCCATTATTGACCACTGTCTCGATCGACTGGTCTGGCTGGGTCCCGACGGCGATCAGTTGGACCGGATCCTCGGCCAGGAGATGGTCTTCGGCATCCTGCATCGGGACGACCAGGTCAGTATCGTGCCGATCCCTGGACTGACCCCGGCCCAGTTGTTCGGCATGGAATTGCGGATGGTCCGGCGGGGCAATATCATCTACTCCGACAGTTATGAGGATTATGCCTCTCTGGTCTTTTTCTGCCGCGAAGTGGATCAGGAATATCGCTTCTCCCGAGCCGGAGTGGTCAACGGCTTGACCTGTTTCTGGCGGTTTTTACGCAAGCGCATCAACCGGAAGATCACCTCGGAGAAGTTTCCGCTTTTCCTGAAGGAGATGGAGTTCCGCTACAACTATCGCGGAAAGGAGCTATCGCCCATCTTATCCGAGTATCTATGTGATTTCGAACCGGGTCGTTGAATGTTGGAGGGGGAGAGTATGGAACAAACAGTAGAGGCGCTGATGGATGCTCCGGAGCGAAAGATCAATGAATTCTGTTGTTCTCTGGTCCACGATCTGAAGATCCCGTTGACCCAGATCAGCCTTTCGGTTCAGCTGCTGCAGCAGCAGGCAGCTACGGAGGGAACCAACGGCCAGTTGCTGACCAATATTGCCAACGCCTGCCAGCGGCTGTCGACCCAGGTCGAATCGATCCGGACGCTTTTCCACTGCCCGGAAGAAGCAATGCACCCCCAACTCATCGATTTGACGCAGCTGGCGCAGCAGGTGGTTCAGGATCTCGGCAGCTGCACATTGCGGGTCGTTCCTACCTTTGTGATCCACAAAGGTCTGACCGCGACGGGCGATCCGCAGTTGCTGCGCCTGGTCCTGATCAACTTGTTGGAAAATGCCTGGAAGTTTTCGGTCCACCAGACCAGCCCGCGCATTGAATTCGGCCAAGCCGTCGACCGCAACGGCCGGCAGTTTTTCGTCCGCGACAACGGACCAGGACTGGCGGCCAGCGATTTAGATCAATTATTCAATCCCTTTTGCCGTCTGCCGGCCGATCAGGGGAGCGCCGGTACCGGCATCGGTCTTTTCCTGGTGCGGCGCATCATCGAGCTGCACGGCGGGCGAATCTGGGGGGAAAGCGAAGAGGGGGGAGCGAAGTTCTGCTTCACTCTCCCATAGGGGGATGATCCATGGGATTGCGCATTCTGATTGCCGAAGACGACGCCCAGACCAGAGAGTTGTTGGAGAAGATTCTCGCCCTGCGGGGGTGGGAGTCTCGCCTGTGCGCCGATGGGAATCAGGCCTTGGCCGCCTGGGCGGAAGGGGGGTTCTCTTTGCTGCTGCTCGATCTGGCCATGCCAGGCATGGACGGGGCGGAAGTGACCCGGGAGGTCCGTCGCCAGGAGGGGTCAAGTCGGCGGACACCAATCATCATCTACTCCGCTACCGTCTGGGGGCAGGGGAGGGGGGTCGAACTGGAAGGTGTGGACGTAGATGAATACCTTCCGAAACCGGTACGAATTCCGGTGCCTTGCGAGGCGATCAGCCGATATCTTGGCGCGGCCGGACCCGCCCTTCCGTCGTCGAAGTGACCACCATGGCGGTTCGATCGGGGCGGCCGGGGTGATTTTGCAACTGGTGTTGCTCCCGGAGGGTGATCTCCCGAGCGATCTCCAGCAGCTGCTGTTTCCCCTCCCCCCTGCACGCCTGTACCAGCGCATACACTCCATGGTAGATGCCATCGAGGATCAGCAGAGCTTCGGTTCTCGACTTTTCATTCGGGCGCAGGGTGAAATGGGAGACAGCCAGGGCACATTCTTCGGCCAAAGAAGAGCGAAAGCGAACAACGTCCAGGTCCATGAGGTACTCCCTTGATCATTTAATGGCCGTCGCCCAGCATAATCAATTAGCGTCGTGTCGACCGCACAGGAGAAAAATTTAACCTTTAAATTTAAAAAACTCAATGAAAAAACGCCCGGCGTAGTCCACGCCGGGCGTTCTCGTCTTTGTCTGAAAGTGTAAGCTACAGGGTTTTCGCTGAATTTTTCTTGCTGGAAGCTTTCCGGGTTTTTTTCGGCGAACCCTCCGCCTTGGCTTTTCTGGCCTCCCGAGCTTTGGCCAGATTGGCCCCCAGGTCTCTGTCCAGAGCCATCTGCTGGCGAGATTCCGAGTACGCACGCGCCGCAAGCGGTTGGGTGCGGGGAATATCGAACTGTTTGCGATACTCTCCCGGCTTCACGCCATGGGCCGTATTGAGATGACGAGCGAGAGTCTTCATCCCTTCTTTGCCACAAATCATGCACGTGACCGTGTTTTTACTAAAGGCCTTCCTCTTCGAGATCGCAAAACCAGCGGGTTCCTCGGCCCGTTGAGCGGTCGGCATTGTCCCTTTCTCCATGTCTGAAAGAGCCGCATGGACCTCCCTGATGGCAACCAGGAGTTCATCCTTGGTCATTGCCGAAGTCGATGCATGTGCGGCGACGATGTTACTTGCCATCTCCAGCAAAGTGGGCATGTGTTCCTCCTGAGATTTATTTCATTCCATTGTACCACGCATTTTCCTCAAAGTCGGCCAACCCTTCTTGTGTACCACCCTCGGAAGAGTTGTCTGCCGGTGACCAGCTTTATATCCCCAGGCGGTTCTGGATCTCCTCCCGCGGTATCAGCTGCCTATCTTTCGGGGAATTTGCTTCATATTTGAGTAACAAAGAAATAATATCGTTCACTTTGAACGGCTTGGGAATAAACTCAAGGCCGAGTTCATCCGCTCTGCCTTTGACCTCTTTTTTATCCAGGGCGGTGATGAGGGCTTTATTGCGGATTGAACATTTTTTCTTCTTCAATTGGGCAAAAAACTCCAAGCCCGTCATGCCTGGCATGAGTTGATCAGAAATGATGATATCGCTGCAGAGAATGCCGGGGGGGCAGGTTTTCCCTGGTGGGCAGGGAAAGACCGTGGGGTTGGGAAAAGTGAATACTTCATGCCCCTGCAACTCGGCGGCAAGTTTCAAGAGGTCGCGGATGGTTTCATCATCCTCGATGATAATCGTTCGATAGTCCATCGGCCGTTCCTGCCTTCCCCTCTTCAAATTTCACCGTAACTTCCCGCAAACCGGTTGTGTTTAACACATGATTTTTTAATAATCAAACAAATACCTGTAATCATTCGGCATCACGGAAATTTTAGGCTTATGTTAATGCAGGATTGGCAGAGCCAAGCCGGTGTGAGGCCGGGAGGGGGCGGTGGTCGTGGCAGGTGTTGAGGATTGGGAGAGAAAACTTCTCAAGAGCTGGTACTGCCGCAAACTCTTACAAAATCATTCTCATCATCCCGACGACATACATTAATACCAAGGCGAAAGGAATGATCAGTATAATGCTCACTACTTTAGTAACTTTGAGTTCCCTGGCAAGCTTTTCAAGCTGGTTGCTCTGGAAAAGATATTTCTGACGCCAAAAAAATCCGGCCGCTACGACGGTTCCAATTGGAAACGCCAGGATTGCCAGAAGGACGTATAAGCCGACAGGAATCTCTGGCGGATTGGTACCGTTAGCAGGTATCTGTTTCATCCGGTCCATTCCTGGCGAGCGGGGGAGGGCAGACCGCCCCGAAAGTCAAAAGGGGCTACGCGTATCGCGTAACCCCTTGATTTTTTGGTGGAGCTAGGCGGGATCGAACCGCCGACCTCTTGAATGCCATTCAAGCGCTCTCCCAGCTGAGCTATAGCCCCTCGTTGTCAGGAGCCACTTTATAGCAAAGAGGCCCGTCGGGTGTCAACGAAAAAAACGGCATTCGCCACCTTCCCAC
>JACZKF010000054.1 GCA_014860175.1 Desulfuromonadales bacterium
GGGCTTCGGTGTCATGGACACCGGGATGGTGGGCGAGGAGCAGATATCCGGCCGCCATGACGACGAGGGCGATTATGACCAGCGATGTTTTACGCCGGCGGGAAGGGCGCGGGTGGGCCATCGACTTTCTGGGAGGGTGCCAGTTATAATCCAGTGCAGCGTCCTCTTGCATTCATTTCATCGGAATGATTTAAGCAAATAGGCGAAAGTTGGCGCATATTATCAACTTAAGTTCCTGCTGTCCAGCCCTTGTGTGAGTGCAAAGAGCGCGCCGGCTTCACCGCTGAATCCGGTTGAAAAGCAACCCTCGATCGGGTTAAAAGATCCTTTTACCCTCGCAGATGAATAATTGCGGGATGATACCGCAGGAGAAGAGCCGTATGATCAACAAAGATCGTCTGACCGCTGAATTCGCCCGCCTCGCCGCCATCGCCAGCCCTTCGGGGCGCGAGGGGGAAATCTGCCGTTATCTGGCGGAGCGGTTTCGCCGTTTAGGGGCCAGTATCGAGATCGATGAGAGCGGCCAGGCGACCGGCAGCCAAAGCGGCAACCTGCTCGCCCGCCTGCCGGGCGCTGGCGGGGAGGCGCTGATGCTCTCCGCCCACATGGACACCGTGGAACCGGCGGATGGAGTCCGGCCGGTGCTGCGCGACGGCGTCTTCACCAGCGCCGGCGACACGGTTCTCGGCGCCGATGACAAGGCCGGCATCGCGGAAATCATCGAGGCGCTGGAGGTGGTGCGCGAGCTGGGGTTGCCTCACCCCCCCCTCGAGATAGTGATCACCGTCTGCGAAGAGGTCGGGCTGCTCGGGGCCAAGCACCTCGATCTCCGGCGGCTGACAGCTCGCCGGGGGCTGGCGCTGGATACCTCGGGGACCGACCTGCTGATCCACCAGGCCCCCTGCGCCAACAAGCTGCGTTTCGAGATCACCGGTCGGGAGGCCCACGCCGGCATCGCCCCGGAAAAGGGGATTTCGGCTATTGAAGTGGCCGCCCGGGGGATCGCCGCCATGCGGCTGGGGCGGATCGACGACGAGACCACCGCCAACATCGGCACCATTCAGGGGGGGCTGGCGACCAATATCGTCGCCAAGCGGGTCATTGTCGAAGGGGAGGCGCGCAGCCACGATCCGGCCAAGCTGGCGCGGCAGACCGCCCATATGATCGAATGCCTGCAGCAGGCGGCGCGGCAGTCCGGGCGGGAGATCGACGGCCGGCGTCTCGAGCCGGAAGTAAGGGTGGAGGCGCTTTCCGACTATCCCCGGATGGCCGTCCCCCGGGATGCCCCGATCATCCGGCTGGTGCAGTCCGCGGCGCAGAAACTGGGGCGCCGCCTGGAAGTGCGGGCCGCCGGGGGCGGCTCCGACGCCAATATCTTCAACGGGCACGGCATCGAGACGGTGATTATCGGTACCGGCATGACCCAGGTCCATTCGGTGGAGGAGTCGGTCGCCGTCGATGATATGGTGCAGGTGGCGGAGCTGCTGGTGGAGATCATCCGCCAGGCGTAACCGGCAGGGGAGAGAGGCGAGGATGAGATTTCCGATTTCGCCGGCGGTGGCGGGGGTGCAGTCTCCACCGATTACCGAGGTCAAAGGGTGGCTGGCCGGGCGCTCGTTCCCGCCGGAGCGGCCGCTGGTCGACCTGTGCCAGGCGGTGCCGGATTATGCTCCGGCCTCCGAGTTGACCCGGTATCTGGCCGAGATCATCCACGACCCGCAGGTGGCTCGTTACTCACCCGACGAAGGGTTGCCGGAGGTGCGCGAGGCGGTCGCCGCCTGGTACCGGCGGCGCTACGGCGCCGGGCCGCAGCCATCGCAGATCTGCCTGACCATCGGCGCCAGCCAGGCTTTCTGGCTGGCGATGACCGTGCTGTGCCAGGCCGGCGATGAGGTCATCGTCCCTCTCCCGGCCTATTTCGACCACCCGATGGCGTTGCAGACCCTGGGGGTGGTGCCGGTCTTCGTCCCTTTTGCCGAAGGGGAGCAAGAGGGGGGCGAACTGGCACCCCTCGCCGCCAGGATCAGTCCGCGCACCCGGGCCATCCTCCTGGTGACGCCGAGCAATCCGACCGGGGCGGTGGCCTCCCCGGCGCGGCTCGCGCAGCTCCTCGCCCTGGCGCGGCGGCACCGTCTCGCCCTGGTAGTGGATGAGACCTACAACGCCTTTCTCCCCGGCCCCCCCCATCAGCTGTTCGCTGACCCGCAGTGGGACGACCATCTGCTGCATCTGGCTTCCTTTGGCAAGACCTTCGCTCTGACCGGCTACCGGGCCGGCGCCCTGGTCGCCTCCGAGCGTTTCCTCCACCAGGCGCTGAAAGTGCAAGACACCATGGCGGTCTGCCAGCCCAGGATCACTCAGCAGGCGGTGCGCTACGGCTGCGAGCGCCTCGACGGCTGGGTGACGGTCAACGCCGAGGCGATGCGGCGCCGCCACGACCTGTTCCGGGGCGAGTTCCTGGCCCCCGGCAACCCTTTTGCCCTCGCCGCCAGCGGCGCTTTCTTTGCCTGGGTCCGCCACCCCTGGCCGCTGCTGACCGGCCGCCAGGCCGCTCGACGCCTGGCCGACCAGGCCAACCTGATCTGCCTGCCCGGGGAAGCGTTCGGCCCGGGGCTGGAAAATTATCTGCGGTTGGCTTTCGGCAACGTTCGGGAGACGGAGATCCCGATGGCGCTGGAGAGGTTTCGCGAATTCGCGGTCGACAGCACCTTGGGCAGCGTCCGATCGGCCTGATCGGTCCAATTTCCGGTGAAAAATGAATCCTTCTCTCCCGATCGACGAAATCCTGCCGGCGCTCCGACAGGCTCTGAGCAATCATCCGGCCGCCGTGCTGCAGGCGCCGCCGGGGGCGGGGAAAACCACCCGGGTCCCCCTCGCCCTGTGCCAGGAGCCGTGGTTGGCCGGGCGCTCGATCCTGATGCTCGAGCCGCGGCGCTTGGCGGCCACCAACGCCGCCCGCTACATGGCCCGGCTCCTCGGGGAGAAGACGGGCGAGACGGTCGGATTCACCATCCGCTTCGAACGGCAGGTGTCACGGCGCACGCGCATCGAGGTGGTGACCGAGGGGATTTTGACCCGCCGGCTGCAGGTCGATCCCGAAC
>JACZKF010000524.1 GCA_014860175.1 Desulfuromonadales bacterium
GCCGATGATCCAGTGGGTGTACGAGCGCACCGCCCGTTCGGCGGCGGTCGACCGGGTGATCGTCGCCACCGATGACGCGCGAATCGCGGCGGCCGTCGAGGCTTTCGGTGGCGAAGTGCAGCTGACCCGGGGCGATCATCCGACCGGCACCGATCGGCTGGCCGAGGTCGCCGGCCGTATCGATGCCGACCTGGTGGTCAATGTCCAGGGGGACGAGCCGTTGATCGACCCGCGGATGATCGACCTGGCAGTGGCCCCCCTGTGCGCCGATGCGACCATCCCGATGGGGACACTGCAGACGCCGCTGACCTCGGTGGAGGAGTTTCGTAACCCCAACGTAGTCAAAGTGGTCTCCGATCAGCACGGTTTCGCTCTCTACTTCTCCCGCGCCCCCATCCCTCACCCACGTGATGATGCCGGTGATCTGGGCGGCCTTCTCGCCGACTCCCCGGTCTACAAGCATATCGGCCTCTATGTCTACCGCCGCGAGTTCCTCCTGGCTTATCCGGGGCTGCCGGAGACGCCGCTGGAGCGGTTGGAGAAGCTGGAACAGCTGCGGGCTCTGGAGCACGGGTATCGGATCCGGGTAACGACCACGACTCTGACTTCCCAGGGGGTCGACACCCCGGAGGATCTGGACAAAGTGCGCACCCTCGCTCTTCTCGGCCCCGGGTGAATTGGGGTTCCCTTTTCCCGGGCATGCATGTAGAATCCAGACTTTAATTTTGAAAGCAAGGTCATAGGTTTATGGAGGAAGGAGCACTCATGAAGACCAAGTTTCTGTTCATCACCGGTGGCGTCGTCTCGTCCCTGGGCAAGGGGCTGGCCGCCGCTTCCATCGGCGCCCTGATGGAGGCCCGGGGGCTGAAGGTGGCGATGCAGAAGATGGATCCCTACATCAACGTCGAGCCGGGGACGATGAGTCCGTTCCAGCACGGCGAGGTCTTCGTCACCGACGACGGCGCCGAAACCGATCTCGACCTGGGCCATTACGAGCGCTACACCTCGGCGACTCTGACCCGCAAGTCCAACTTCACCACCGGCCAGATCTACGATTCGGTCATCCGCAAGGAGCGCCAGGGCGATTATCTGGGCGGGACGGTGCAGGTTATCCCCCATATCACCAACGAGATCAAGAGCAAGATCCTGGAGAACGCCAGCGGGGCCGACATCGCCATCATCGAAGTCGGCGGCACGGTCGGCGATATCGAGTCGCTTCCCTTTCTCGAGGCGATCCGTCAGTTCCGCACCGATCGCGGGCACGAAAACGTCCTCTACATCCATCTCACCCTCGTCCCTTACATCGCCACTGCCGGCGAGCTCAAGACCAAACCGACCCAGCACTCGGTCAAAGAGTTGCGGGAGATCGGCATCCAGCCCGATATTCTGCTGTGCCGCTGCGATCGGGAGATCCCCCGCGACATGAAGGCGAAGATCGCCCTGTTCTGCAACGTGCGGGAAGAGGCGGTGATCACCGCCCGCGACGTCGCCTCGATCTACGAAGTGCCGGTCGTCTATCATGAACAGGGGCTCGACGAGCGAATTGTCGATTATCTGAACATCTGGACCAAGGGGCCTGATCTCGCCGCCTGGGAACGGATCGTCAAGCGGGTCAAGGAGCCGGCGGGCGAAACCACCATCGCTATCGTCGGCAAATACGTCGAGCTCACCGAGAGCTACAAGTCGCTCTCGGAAGCGCTGATCCACGGTGGCATCGCCAACGACTGCCGGGTCACCCTCAAGTATGTCGATTCGGAGGCACTGGAGCGCCATGGCATCGACAGCACCTTCGCCGGGGTCGACGGCATCCTGGTGCCCGGCGGCTTCGGCGAGCGCGGCAGCGAAGGGAAAATCGCCGCCATCCGCTATACCCGGGAGAAGATGGTCCCTTTCTTCGGCATCTGCCTCGGCATGCAGATGGCGGTGGTCGAGTTCGCCCGCCATGTCTGCGGCATCGAGGACGCCTATTCGGCCGAATTCCGCGAGCAGGCCAAAAATCCGGTCATTCACATGATGGAAGGGCAAAAATCGCTCACCCGCAAGGGGGGGACCATGCGCCTGGGGGCCTACCCCTGCGAGCTGCGCAAGGGGACTTTGGCCCGGCGCATCTATGGTACCGACAACATCACCGAGCGCCACCGCCACCGTTACGAGTTCAACAACGCCTACCGCAAGGCGCTCAAGGAGTGCGGCCTCGGCCTGTCGGGGGTCTGCCCGGAGGGGGACCTGGTGGAGATCGTCGAAATCACCGATCACCCATGGTTTCTCGGCTGCCAGTTTCACCCCGAGTTCCGCTCCCGGCCGATGGTGCCGCACCCGCTGTTCGAATCGTTTGTCGGCGCCTGCCTGAAGCAGCGCGGGGAGAAAAAGCCATGACCCGTGAAGTCGCCGTCGGCAGCGCCGTCTTCGGCGGCGGCCGCCCCCTGGTTCTGATCGCCGGCCCCTGCGTGATCGAGGAAGAGGCGCTCACCTTGCGCATCGCCGAGCAGCTGCGGCGGGTCACCGGTGATCTGGGGATCGGCCTGGTGTTCAAGGCCTCCTTCGACAAGGCCAACCGGACCTCGGTCGACGCCTTTCGCGGCCAGGGGATAGCCGAGGGGCTGCGCATTCTGGCCCGGGTGAAGGCCGAATTCGGGCTGCCGGTCGTCTCCGACATCCACGACATCGCCCAGATCGCTCCGGCGGCCGAGGTTCTCGACATTTTGCAGATTCCGGCCTTTCTCTCCCGCCAGACCGACCTGCTCATCGCCGCCGGCCGCAGCGGGCGGACGGTCAATGTGAAGAAGGGGCAGTTCCTCGCCCCCTGGGACATGCGCAACGCGGTGGGAAAGATCGAGGCGACCGGCAACTCGAACATCCTGCTGACCGAGCGCGGCGCCTCCTTCGGCTACAACAATCTGGTGGTCGACATGCGCTCCTTCCCGATCATGCGCGAGACCGGCTGCCCGGTGGTCTTCGACGCCACCCATTCGGTACAGCTACCCGGTGGCGCCGGCACCAGCTCCGGCGGTCAGCGGCAGTACGTCGGTGCTCTTTCCCGGGCGGCGGTCGCCGCCGGTATCGACGGGCTCTTCTGGGAGGTGCACGAAGACCCTGACCAGGCCCTGTGCGACGGCCCCAACTCCCTTTACCTCAAAGACGTCAAAGGGATGCTGGAGGAGGTTCTGGCCATCGACCGCATTGTTAAGAATAGAGGCGTGATCTGTAATGAGTGATGTGTGATGTGAAGCTTGCCTTCACTCGTCCCTTATCACTCGTCACTCATCACGTATTACGCTCTTGAGGTTTTCGCATGATTGAAACAGCGAAGCGGGTTTTGAAGATCGAAGCCGAGGCCGTCCTCGCCTTGGCCGACCGGCTCGATGGCGCCTTTTCCCAAGCCGTGGAGATGATGCTCGCCTGCCCCGGGCGGGTGGTGATCACCGGCATGGGGAAGTCGGGGCTGATCTGCCAGAAGATTGCCGCCACCCTGGCCTCCACCGGCACCCCGGCCTTGTTCCTGCACCCGGCCGAGGGGATCCATGGCGATCTGGGGATGCTGATGAAGGGGGATGTCGTGATCGCCGTCTCCTATTCCGGCAGCACCGAGGAGATCGTCCGCATCCTGCCGGTGATCAAGCGGATGGGGATGCCGCTGATCGCCATGGCCGGCAACCCCAATAGCTCTTTGGCCCGCGCCGGCGACGTTTTCCTCGACATCTCGGTGAAAGAGGAGGCCTGCCCGCTGGGGCTGGCGCCGACCGCCAGCACTACCGTCACCCTGGCCCTGGGCGACGCCCTGGCGGTGGCTCTGCTCGAGCGGCGCGGCTTCCGGGAAGAGGATTTCGCCCTGTTCCATCCGGGCGGAGCCTTGGGCCGGCGGCTGCTGCTGCGGGTCGAAGATCTGATGCACAAGGGGGACGATGTCCCGCTGGTCGCCGCCGACACCCAGCTGAAGGAGGCGCTGTTCGAGATCACCCGCAAACGGCTCGGGATTACCGGGGTCGTCGATAAGCGCGGCGATCTGCTCGGCGTCTTCACCGATGGCGACCTGCGCCGCTCCCTGGAACAAGGGTTCGATGTCCTCAACCGGCCGATCGGGGAGGTGATGACCCGCCACCCGAAACGGATCCTGAGCACCAGCCTGGCCGCCAAGGGGCTGCAGCAGATGGAAGAGTACAAGATCACCTCCCTGTTCGTCTTCGCCAACGACGAAGCCGGCGCTCCGGTCGGGATTCTCCACCTGCACGATCTGCTCAAGGCGGGGGTGGTCTGATGCAGCAGCGTCTGCAGAATCTGCGGCTCTTTCTCTTCGATGTCGATGGGGTGTTGACCGACGGCCGGATCATCTTCGACAACCATGGGGTCGAGACCAAGGCTTTTGACGTGCGCGACGGCCATGGGATGAAGATGCTGCAGCGCTCCGGCGTGCGCCTCGGCATCATCACCGGGCGGCAGTCGGAAGTGACCCGCATCCGGGCCCATGAACTCGGCATCGACCTGATCTACCAGGGGGCCAAGGACAAGCTGATCCCCTACCGGGAGATATTGCGGGAGTTGAATCTCACCGATGCCCAGGTCGGGTACATGGGGGACGATCTGGTCGATCTGCCGATCTTGCGCCGGGTCGGCTTTTCCGCCACCGTGGCTGATGCCATCGAAGAGGTCAAACCGCACGTGCACTATGTCACCCGCAGCCCCGGCGGCCGGGGGGCGGTGCGCGAGGTCTGCGATCTGCTGCTGCGGGGCAATGGTAGTTGGGAAGCGGTAACTGCGCGGTATTTCGGCGGATGAGTTGCCTTTCAAATCCCGTGCCAACTGCCCTGGTTTCACCTTTACACCCTTTTTGCCGGGTGCTATACTGACCGCACTTATGCGTCGGAAACTTCCTGCGCGGCATCTGCTGATCGCCGCCATCCTGATTCTATCGGCGGCTCTGGCGGTGGTCGTGGCCCGCAACTATCGGGGGCCTTCTCCCGAGGAGATGATCGCCGCGCTGCCGAGCAATATCGATCTCTCCCTCCAGGAAATCAGCTATACGGAGACCCGGGACGGGGTCCGGCGCTGGACTCTGGATGCCGATTCGGCGGCGCACAGCGCCGGCGACGGAATCACCCGCATTGAGAACATCCACATGCGCTTCTACGATCTGGATGGCCTGGGCGACCTGACTGTGACCGCTCGCGAAGGGGAATTCTGGATTGATGATCGGGAAGTGGAAGTCCGCGGAGATGTCGTGGTGACCAGCCCGCGGGGGTATGAACTCTATACCGACCGGCTACGCTATCGGGAGGCCGAACGTCTGGCCACCACGGAGTCACCGGTGCGGATGGTATCGACGACCATGGAAGTGACCGGCACCGGCATGCGCCTCGATCTGCGCGATCAGACGGTCAGCCTTTTGTCGCAGGTCAGAGCCCACATTGCGCAAATGGGGAGAGGGCCGGGATGAAGCTGGCAAGTGCACTGCTGTTCCTTGGGATGCTGATTGTCTCTTCTGTTCTGGCGGCCGAGAAACCGGCCTTGCCGCGCCAGGAAGGGCCGATCGACATCACCTCCGATCGACTGGAGGCCGATGACGCCGCCAAGACGGTGCGTTTTCTCGGCCAGGTGGTCGCCCGCCAAGGTGATGTGACGCTGACCGCCCAGGAAATGGTGATTTTTTTACCTCCACAAGGGGAGGAGATCGACCGCATCGAAGCCTTCGGCGACGTGCGCATCGTCCAGGGAGAGCGGGTGGCGACCGGGCAAAAGGCCCTGTACCTCAACCGCCAGGGGGAGATCCACCTCACCGGTTCGCCCAAGGTCCATCAGGGGCGCGATCTGATTGCCGGCGAAGAGATCATCGTCTACCTCAATGAGGAGCGAAGCGTCGTCAAGGGGGGGGCGGAGTCGCGGGTCAAGGCGATTTTCCATCCCCAAGAGAAGCAGCCTTGAACCGGCGCTTGAGCGCCCGCGGGCTCTGCAAGGGGTATCGCGGCCGCCAGGTGGTGCGGGGGGTCGATCTGGAGGTCGCTTCCGGGGAGGTCATCGGCCTGCTCGGCCCTAACGGCGCCGGCAAAACCACCTCTTTTTACATGGTCGTCGGGCTGGTGCGACCCGATCAGGGGAAAGTCCTGCTCGACGATTTCGATCTGACCGGCCTCCCCATGTACCAGCGAGCCCGGGCCGGGATCTCTTACCTGCCGCAGGAACCGTCGGTGTTTCGCAAGTTGACGGTGGAAGAGAACCTGCTGGCCATTCTCGAGGGTTTGCCGCTGACCGCGGCGGAACGGCACGCCCGCAAAGATCATCTGCTGGAGGAGTTTCGCCTGACCCATGTCGCCCGCTCCCCCGGCTTCGCCCTCTCCGGCGGCGAGCGACGGCGCACCGAGATTGCCCGGGCTCTGGTCATCGAGCCGGCGTTTATCCTGCTGGATGAACCGTTCGCCGGCATCGACCCGATCGCAGTCTCTGACATTCAGAACATTATTCGCCAACTGCGAAGCCGGGGGATCGGGATCTTGATCTCCGACCACAATGTCCGTGAAACTCTGGTGGTCTGTGACAAAGCTTACATCCTGAACGAGGGTGAAATCCTCGAGTATGGGGAACCGGCCCATATCGCTGCCAGCCCTCGGGCGCGAGAGATCTATCTGGGGGAGACATTCCGTTTGTAAACGCTCATTGGCCAGATCCGGACATCACGCCGGAGCAATGAAGCCAGTGACCCAAGGACCGACAAAGAAATCGCTATGGCATTAGAGATCCGGCAGCAACTGAAGCTCAGCCAGCAACTGGTGATGACGCCGCAACTGCAGCAGGCCATCAAGCTGCTGCAACTCTCCCGCATGGAGCTGGTCGACGTCATCCGGCAGGAGCTGGAAGAAAACCCGATCCTTGAAGAAGGCTCCGAAGCCCCGGATGAGCGAGAAGTCCAGGAGGCAGCGGCCAACCAGGAAGAGGAGATCCCCCCGGCGCCTGCCGAGGAGGTAGCGGAGGTCAAAGGCGACAGCGAAGGGCTGGCCGATATCGACTGGCAGACCTACCTGGAAGGGTACAACCTCGGCAGCACCACGGCCGATACCTACGAGGAAGACGACGACCGGCCGTCGTATGAAAACCTCATTACCCGCAAGGGGACGCTGACCGACCATCTGCTGTGGCAGCTCAACCTTTCGCGCAGCGATGACCGGCACCGGCGGGTCGCCGCCGAGATCATCGGCAACATCGATGAGGACGGCTACCTGCAGGCCAATCTGGAGGAGATCGCCAGTGCTACCGGCGCCCCCCTCGAGCTGGTGGCCGAGGCGCTGGCCATGGTCCAGGAATTCGACCCCCCCGGAGTCGCCTCGCGCAGCTTGCAGGAGTGTCTGCGTCGACAGGTGCAGCAACTGGAGATGGAAGGGACGCTGGTCGACCTCATCCTGCGCGACCATCTGAGCGACCTGGAGACCCGGCGCTACCAGGCGATCGCCAAGGCGCAGAATGTCTGCCTCGACGAGGTTTTGGTAGCCGCCAAATTCATTGCCAGCCTCGATCCGCGCCCCGGCCGCCCCTATAGCCAGGAGGAGGTCCATTACATCATCCCCGACATCTTCGTCTACAAAGTCGGCGATGAGTACATGGTGGTGCTCAATGACGAGGGGCTGCCCAATCTGCGGATCAACTCTTTTTACCGCAACGCCCTGGCCGGCACCGCCAACATCGACGCCAAGGCCGGCGAGTATATCCAGGAGAAACTGCGCGGGGCGGTCTGGCTGATCAAGAGCATTCATCAGCGCCAGCGCACCATCTACCGGGTCACCAAAAGCATCGTCAAATTCCAGCGGGAATTTTTCGACCGGGGGATCGAATACCTGCGCCCCCTGGTGCTGCGGGATGTGGCCGAAGACATCGAAATGCACGAGTCGACCATCAGTCGGGTGACCACCAACAAGTACGTGCAGACCCCCCAGGGGCTGTTCGAGTTGAAGTTTTTCTTCAACAGCGGGATCAACACCACCGAAGGTGACTCTCTGGCTTCCCAGAGCGTCAAGAGCAAGATCCGTGAGATCATTGCCGGTGAAAATGCGAAGAAGCCGTTCTCCGACCAGAAAATCGTCGAAATTCTCCGCCAGCACGGGATCGACATCGCCCGGCGCACGGTCACCAAATACCGGGAGATGCTCAACATCGGCTCGTCGACCGAACGAAAGCGGTTCTTCTGAGCCGCCGATAACGCGGCGGCATTGGCCAACAGTGCCGGAACCGCTATAATTTTATTCAGAAGTCCGTCACAGCGGCGAGTTTACATTACAGGAGGATCTATGCAGATAGCCGTCACATTCCGACACATGGAAGCGAGTGATCCGGTTCGGGCCTACGTGGAAGAGAAGCTTGGCAGGGTCAAGAAGTATATCGATGAGCCGATCGAGGTTCAGGTCTCCCTGTCGGTGGAAAAAAAGATCCGCCACAATGCCGACGTGACCATCACGGCCAAGGGGATCACGATCAAGGGGTCGGAAGAGACCAATGACATGTATGCGGCCATCGACGCGGTGGTCGACAAAATCGAACGCCAGCTCAAACGCTACAAGGAAAAGCTCAAGGCACACAAGCCTTCGGCCGGCCGGGAGCGACGGTTGGAGAAGAGCGTGGTGGCGGCGGAGAGTCTGGAGACCGGGGCCGCGCCGGTGGTCATCCGCAGCAGCAGTTTCGATGTCAAGCCGATGTCGGTGGAAGAGGCGGTCATGCAGATGGATCTGCTGAACAAGGATTTCCTGGTCTTTACCGATGATCGCACCGAAGAGATCAACGTGGTCTATCGGCGCAAAGATGGCAATTACGGCCTGATCGTCCCCCAGGCCAAGTAAGGGTGCGTTGTGGCGGGGGGAGAGGCGACAGCCTCCCCCCCCGTTTGCATTTTTTCCGCTCAGGTGTGCAAATAACCAGCTATGAAGATTACCGATCTGCTCAATTCTGCCGCCATCGTCGAAGACATGCGCGCGGTAGGGAAAAATGAAGCGTTATCCGAGTTGACCGACGCCCTGCTGCGGGTGGAGAATGGTCTGGACCGGCAGCAGGTGCTCGGGGTGTTGCAGGAGCGTGAACGTCTGGGGAGTACCGGCATCGGTGACGGGGTCGCCATCCCTCACGGGAAGTTGCGACACATCAATAATTTGCTGATCTCCTTCGGGCGCAGCCGGGCGGGAGTCGATTTTGATTCGATGGACGGCAAACCGGCGCACCTGTTTTTCCTCCTGATCGCCCCGGAAGAGTCGGTCGGTGTGCATCTCAAGACCCTCGCGCGCATCTCCAAACTGCTGAAAAACCCCGAGGTGCGCCAACGGCTCATCCACGCCGGCAACAGTCAGGAACTCTATCGGATCATCACTGAGGAGGAGGCGAACCTGTAACGGCGCCAACATGGGCCGGGCGGAGCGCAATAGAGGATGGGCGGACTTAGCATTCAGGAACTGCTTAGTGAAAAAGAGGCCGGGCTCGACCTCGAGCTGCTCGCCGGCGAGCGCGGTCTGGGCAACCTGGTGCAGGTCCCCCGCATTCAGAAGCCAGGGCTGGCTTTGGCCGGCTACACGGTCAACCTGCACCGCGACCGGATTCAAGTCCTCGGTTCCACCGAGCTCACCTACCTGACCCATCTCCCCGTCGAGCGGGCGGTGGCCCATCTGCGTCAGCTCTGTTCCCTGAACATCTCCTGTTTCATTATCACCAAGGGGCAGACCCCTCCCGACTACCTGATACGGGAGGCCGAGGCGCACCATACCCCGCTGCTGCGCACCCATCACCAAAGTTCCACTTTCATCTCTCTGATCACCCGCTTTCTCGAGGAACGGCTTCTCCCCTCGACCACGGTGCATGGAGTGCTGGTCGATGTGCTCGGCGTCGGTGTGCTGCTCCTTGGCAAGAGCGGCATCGGCAAAAGCGAGTGCGCCCTCGACCTGGTGCTGCGCGGCCATCGCCTGGTGGCCGACGATGTGGTGAAGGTGCGGATGAAGCTGCCGGCCGTTCTCTTCGGCGAAGGGATGGACCTGCTGCATTACCATATGGAGATTCGCGGCCTCGGGATCATCAACATCAAGCATCTGTTCGGGGTGGCGGCCATCCGCGAGCGCAAGAAAATCGATCTGGCCATCGAGCTGGTTGAATGGGAAGACGACCGCGAGTACGACCGCCTCGGGCTGGAAGAAGAAAAATACCCCCTGCTTGGCCTGGAGATCCCTTTTCTGAAGATCCCGGTGCGGCCGGGGCGCAATACCACCACCATCGTCGAGGTCGCCGCCCGCAACCAACTGCTCAAGGAGATGGGGTATCACAGCGCCCTCGAGTTTCAAGACGCCCTGGAGAAGCGGATGGCCGAGACGGCTCGTCTGCATGCGCATCTGATTATCGGAGACAACCTGGAATGAGCAGTCGGCGTCTGGTGATTCTCAGCGGGCTGTCCGGCTCTGGCAAGACCACCGCCGCCCGGGCTCTGGAGGATGAGGGGTTTTTTGTCGTCGACAATCTCCCCTTCGTGCTGCTCCCCCAATTTCTTGAGCTGAGCGAACCTCAGGTGCAGGAAAATACCGAAGTGGCCATCGTTCTCGATGTGCGCAATCGGAGCTTCCTCGCCGGCTGGGAGTCGATTCTGCAGACCGTGCGGGAGGCGGGGCATGCGGTCGAGATCTATTTCTTCGACGCCTCCGATGAAGACCTGATCCGCCGCTACTCCGAAACCCGCCGGCGCCACCCTCTGGTGCAGAAAGAGGGGATCCCCGCCGCCATCGCCCAGGAGCGCGACCTGCTCACCGGGCTGCGGCGGGCAGCGACCGCCGTCTTCGACTCTTCGGGACTGACCGTGCATCAGCTGCGGCGCAAAGTGATCTCGTACGTGCATGGCCAGAATGAACAGGCGGCCGGCATGACGGTTCACCTGCAGTCGTTCGGCTATCGGTACGGCATTCCCGCCGATTCCGATCTGATCCTCGATGTCCGTTTTCTCCCCAATCCTCACTTCGTCCCCGAGCTGCAGCCGCTGACGGGGCTCGATCGGGCGGTCAGTGCCTATGTCCTGGAGCAGCCAGCTTGCCATGAGTTCCTGCGCCACGGCCGGGAACTGTTCCAGTTTCTGCTGCCGCAGTTTCTCGGCGAGGGGAAGAGCTATTTGACCATCTCCATCGGCTGCACCGGCGGTCGGCACCGCAGCGTGGCCATTGTGGAAGAGTTGCGCCCCTGTTTTGCCGGCGAGGGGATCGCCCTCGAAGTAATCCACAGGGACATTGCCAAGGGGAAGTCATGATTGGACTGGTCATTGCCACCCATTCGCGTCTGGCCGAAGAGTTCCTTCGCGCCGCCGAAATGATCATCGGCCCGGTGCAGAATGCCCGGGCTGTCTGCATTCAGCCCGAAGACAGCGTCGAGGCGATTCGCGGCAACATGCTGCAGGCCATGCAGGAGGCTGGCGACCAGGGGGCCGGGGTAGTGATCATGACCGACATGTTCGGCGGCACTCCGGCCAATCTCAGCATTTCTTTTCTCGACCCGCACAAAGTCGAGGTGCTCACCGGCGTCAACCTGCCGATGGTCCTGAAGTTTTTCAACAGCCAGGAGGAGTTGACCCTCCCCGAGCTGGTCGCCATGCTCAAGGCCTACGGCCAGCAGAGCATCTCCCTGGCCAGCGAGTTTTTGCAGAAACAGTCGCTCTGAGGGGCGAGAACCGATCATGGGTATTGTTCTGACCCGCATCGACAATCGACTGATCCACGGCCAAGTGCTGGAGGCATGGGTGCCGTCCATCCGGGCTAACTGTATCGTCGTCGCCAACGATCAGGTCGCCGGCGGCACCTTTCAACGGGTGCTGATGGAGACCGCCGTCCCCCGTGGTATCCGGGTCAAGATCGTCGCTCTGGAGGAGCTTCGGAGCACTCTCGAATCGGCAGAGCTGAACGCCTGCCGAACCCTGCTCCTGTTCGCTTCGGCCGCCGACGCCCTCCAGGCGCACCGTCTGGGGGTGAATTTCGATCAGCTCAATCTGGGCAACATGCATGGCGGCGAAGGGAAATTGCGCCTGTCCTGCACCATCGCCCTCGACCCGGAGGATATTGAACACCTGCGGCGCATCGAGGAAGAAGGGGTTCGCATCAGTTCCCAATGTATCCCCTCCGATCGGCAGCAGGACTGGCGCAAGCTGATCCGGGATCAGGGGAAATGAGATGCCGCTGACCCCCTATCTGCTGGCCGCCAGCGTCTCGGTCCTGGCCGGGCTCGATCGCACGGCGGCCTTCCAGTTCATGATCTCCCGCCCCATCGTCGCCGCCCCTCTCACCGGCTGGCTGCTGGGGAGCCCGCTGGTCGGATTGCAGGTCGGCGCCATGGTGGAACTGCTGTGGCTGGGGCGCCTGCCGATCGGGGCCGCCATCCCTCCGGACGACACCCAGGTGGCCGTGGGGGCGACGGCTTTGGCCATCGGCATGGGGGAGTTCCTTGGTCTCGGCGGCATGGCCCTCACTTTGCTGGCGGTCCTGGTGGCTCTGCCGATAGGCAAGATGGGATCCTATTTCGAGCGCTTCGCCCGCCAGCGCAACGGCCGCCTGCTGCAGCAGGCCGAGGCCGCGGTGGCTGAGGGGCGCCTGGAGGCCATCGACCGTCTCCACCTGCAGGGGCTGATCCATTTTTCTCTGGCGTCGCTGGCCACCTATGGGGTCATCCTTCTGGTCGGCTCCCTGGTCCTCTACCTGGCGGGGCCGCTACTCATCGAGCCGGTGGGGGAGGCAGCCGGCTGGCTGCGACTGATCTTCGTCCTGGTGGGGACGGGGGTGATCCTCGGCACCGTTAATGTCAGCCGGGCCATGACCCTGTTTGCCGCCTCCTTCACCACCGCCTTTCTGCTGTTATGGCTGCGCTGATGGAATCGCCGAGACTGCCTAAAGCCCTTATCGCGCGGGTGCTGGTGCGCTCTTTTTTCCTCCAGGCCAGCTGGAATTTCGAACGGTTGCAGAGTCTCGGCTCCCTGTACGCCATCGTCCCGGCACTGCGTTTTCTCTACCGGGGAGAGGCCCTGACCCTCGCCTGCCAGCGGCATCTGGAATATTTCAATACGCACCCCTTCATGGCCTCGCCGGTGCTCGGCACCTTGCTGGCGCTGGAAGAGAAGAGCTGCCGGGGGGAGAAGACCTATCTGGGGGTGCAGGAGTTTCGGCGGATGATCATGGCCCCTTATGCGGCGGTAGGCGATGCGCTTTTCTGGGGCGGACTCCGCCCGGCCGCCGCCGCGGTCGCGCTGCTCTTTGCCTTGCGCGAATCGCTCTGGGCGCCGGTGGTATTTTTGCTGATGTTCAATCTGCCGCATCTGTTTTTCCGCTTCTTCGGCCTGGTGCAAGGGTACGTTCAGGGGCTGAAGATCGTCGAGGTCATCCAGGGGCGGCGGCTGCCGGACCTGGCCATCCGCTTCAAGGAAGCGACGGTCGTTTTGCTCGGGGGCGCCTGCGCTGCCCTGGCTTTTTTTACCACCCGGGCAGAGGCTCTACCTGCCGGTTGGGGGTTGGTGGCGGCTCCCTTGGTGATCTTGCTCGGAAAGCTGGCCCATCGGGGGATCTCCACTTTGCTGCTGGTGTTGGCGGCGGCAACGGTGGTCTTGGCCCTGGATCGCATCTTCTAACGGGAATGAGCATGATCGAGAAGGAATTCAGAATCAAAAATCGCCTCGGGCTCCATGCCCGGGCGGCGGCCCAGCTGGTCAAAACGGCCAATCGTTTCCGCGCCGAGATCACCATCGGCAAAGACGGTCTCGAGGTCAACGGCAAGAGCATCATGGGGCTGCTGATGCTGGCTGCGCCTCAAGGCTCCCACATTAAAGTCAAAGCCAACGGTGAAGACGCCGACGGGGCGATGACCTCCATCGGACAACTGATCGATGACGGTTTTGGAGAAGAATAGTCCGCCCCAGGATACGTTCCTGATCGGTATCGGCGCCTCCCCCGGCATCGCCATCGGCGAGGCCTATCTGCTCAACCGCGCCCGCACGGCGGCTTTCGAGCGGGCCATTGCCGACGAGGAAGTGACGGCGGAAATCGAGCGCTTTCGCGAGGCGGTACGCACCTCTCGCTACCAGCTCGAAGAGGTGAAGCGGCGGGTCGCCGACCGTCAGCTGGCCGAGCATCTCTACATTATCGATACCCACCTGCTGATTCTCGAAGACGAGATGCTGATCGGCGAGACCTCCGCCGCCATCGAACAGGAACGGATCAACGCCGAAGGGGCGCTCAAGCGGGTGCTGAGCCGCTTTCGGCAGGTCTTTGACAGCATCGAAGATGAGTATCTGCGCGAGCGGCGCTCCGATATCGATTCGGTGGGGGACCGCATCCTGCGCAATCTGCTGGGGGAAGTCCAGCAGCCGATGACCGAGATCGATCGCCAGGCAATCGTGATCGCCCACGACCTGTCGCCTGCCGACACCATGCAGATCGACAAGGAGAGAGTCATCGGGTTTCTCACCGACGTCGGCGGGCGCACCTCCCATACCGCCATCCTCGGTCGCTCGCTGGGAATCCCGGCGGTGGTCGGCCTGGAGACGATCAGCTCCCTGGTGCCGGCCGGAACGCCGCTGATCATCGATGGCACCACCGGCACCATCGTCCTCAACCCCTCCCCGGCTACCTTCAAAGAATACCTGCGCCGCAAGCAGGCTTACGAATACCAGGAAAAAGAGCTGCTCGGCTTTCGCGACCTGGCGGCCGAAACGGTCGACGGCTGGCGTCTGGCCCTGCGCGGAAACGTGGAGGTGGCGGAAGAGATTTCTCTGGTGCTCGCCCATGGGGGGGAAGGGGTTGGACTGTTTCGCACCGAGTTCATGTTCATGAACCGTCCGGCCCCGCCGAGCGAGACCGAGCAGTACCAGGTTTACCGGGAGATCGCCGAGAAGATGGCGCCGCATCCGGTGACCATTCGCACCCTTGATGTCGGTGGCGACAAATTCGTCCCGGAGATCAATCTGGCCGATGAAGCCAACCCGGCCATGGGGCTGCGAGGGATCCGTTTCTCCCTGAAAGAGGTGCGCCTGCTGAAAACCCAGCTGCGGGCCATTTTGCGGGCCAGCGTCCATGGCCAGGTGCGCATCATGCTCCCCCTGATCTCGGGGGTGGCCGAGGTGCGCGCCTGCCGGGACTACCTGGCGCAGGCCGAGCAGGAGCTGCGTGAGGCCGGAATCGCTTTCTCGGCCCAGGTCAAGATCGGGGTCATGATCGAGACGCCGGCGGCCGCTCTGATCGCCGACCTGCTGGCGCGGGAGGTCGATTTCTTCTCCATCGGCACCAACGACCTCATCCAGTACTGCCTGGCCGTCGACCGAGGGAACGAGCACGTCGCCTATCTTTATGAACCGCTGCATCCGGCCATTTTGCGCGCTTTGCGACAGACCTGCCAAGCGGCCAAGCAGGCCGGCATCGAGGTTTCGATGTGCGGTGAGATGGCCGGCGAGCCCCTCTACACGTTGATTCTGGTCGGCCTCGGCCTGGACGAGCTGTCGATGAATGCGCAGAGCATTCCACGGGTCAAGCGGGTCCTGAGGCAAGCCCGACGGGAAGAGGGAGAAGCTCTGGTGGCCGAACTGCTGCGGATGGAGACGGCGCAGGCGATCAACCGGTACCTGGAAGAAGAGATGGCTCGGCGCTTCCCTGCCCTGTTCGGTACGCTGACCATCTGATTCCCAGCTCTTGACAGCGCCTCTTTTCTCCATTAAAGTTCGACTTTTCTTCTAGCCGCTAAATACCACCCACCGGAGGAGTACGCCTCATGGGCATGACCGACTTTCTTTTCACCTCGGAATCCGTCACCGAGGGGCACCCCGATAAGGTCTCCGACCAAGTCTCCGATGCCATCCTCGACGCCATTCTGGCTCAGGACCCGACGGCCCGGGTCGCCTGCGAAACGCTGGTGACCACCGGGATGGCGATGATCGCCGGCGAGATCACCACCACCGCCCGCATCGATTATCCGAACGTGGTTCGCCAGACGATCCGGGAGATCGGCTATGGCGACTCCGGCATGGGCTTCGACTGGGAGACCTGCGCCATCCTGACCTCCATCGACCGCCAGTCGCCCGACATCTCCCAGGGG
>JACZKF010000525.1 GCA_014860175.1 Desulfuromonadales bacterium
GCCCTCTATCTGCGCCTGGCCGCCCTGGCCCCCAAAGACCTGCAGGCCCCCTACTTGGCGGGGATCATGTCCCTGTCCCTCGATCGGGCCGCCGAGGCGGAGAAAATCGCGGCCGATCTGACCCGCAAGGCTCCCGACAGCGCCATCGGCCCCCTGCTCACCGGGCTCGTCCGCTATCAGCAGCAAAAATTCGAAGAAGCGGTCGTGCAACTGCAAAAAGCTCTGAAGATTCGTCCGGAGCTTACCGCTTACTACTTTCTCGGTCTCAGCTACTACCAGTTGGAGAACTTCGAGCTGGCTCTCAATCAGCTGCAGAAAGTCCTCGACTTTCAACCGACCTCGGTGCAGGCCCGCAATATGGTGGCGATGACCCTGTTCAAACAGGGGCGCATCGATGACGCCGTGCGCGAAATCCGGCTGGCTCTCGGACATGCCCCGGACAACGCCCTGGCTCACAATCTGCTCGGCAGCGCCCTGATGGCCCAGGGGAAGTTCGATGAGGCGATGGCCGAATTCGACCGGGCCATCGAACTCGATCCGCAGCTGGCCGACGCCCATGTGAAAAAAGGGGTGTTCAACCTGGCCCGCGGCAACCTGGCCCAGGGGGAAGAGGAGATGGTGCGGGCGATGACCATCGCCCCCGAAGCCCTCGACACCCGGCTGATCCTCGCCAGTCACCATCTGCGCCAGCAGAATTACCCCGAGGCGCTGAAGGTGCTGCAGGCAGGGGTGCAGGGGAAGCCGGCCGACGCGGTTCTGCACAACACCATGGCCGGCGCCTATTTTGCCCAAAGCCGGCCGGAAGAGGCGGTCGCCGCCCTGCGGGAGGCGAAACAGGCCAATCCCGACTATTTCACCCCCTATTTCAACCTGGCTTCCTACTACGCCGTCCGGGGTGAGCAAGACAAAGCTCTGGACGAGCTGTCGGCGGTTCTCCAGCGCGACCCGGTAAACGTTCGCGCCCTGGTCGGGAGCGGCCAGCTGGCCGAGCAGGCCGGCCAGGAGGCGCAAGCTCTGGCCGCCTACGAAAAAGCGAGCGCTACCCATGAGGTCGACGGCGTCATGGCTCTGGCCGTCTTCCACGCCAGGAAGGGGAAGCCTGACCAGGTGCTCACGGTGGTCGACGAAGGGCTCAAGAGCCATCTACGCCATCCGGCCCTGACCGAGCTCAAGGCTCGGGTGCTGCTGCAGTCCGGCCGCTTCCAAGAAGCAGCGGCGACTCTCGAAATTCTGGAAGAAATACGTCCCGGCGCGGGCTATCCGGGGCTGATCGCCCTCCATCTGCGCCAGGGGGCGACCGGCAAGGCGGAAGCGTTGGCGGCCAGCGTCATCCAGCGCCGGCCGGACCGGTCCTACGGCTACCTGCTGCAGGCCGGGATTCTGGAAGCCGGAGGAAACCGCGACGGGGCCCTCAACTTCCTGCTGGCGGCCCGCGACAAGGTGCGCGGCGAGCCGCAGCTGGAGCTGAAGATCGGCACCCTGTACGAACAAGGGGGGAAAAAGGGCGAAGCCGAAACGACCTACCGCCGGCTGGCCGAGCGCCAGCCACGCTATCCGCAGCCCCTCTTCGCCCTGGGTAACCTGCAGGACAGCAGTGGGAAAAAAGGAGAGGCGTTGGAGACCTACCAGAAGGTGCTGCAGATCGATCGCCACTACGCTCCGGCCCTGAACAACCTGGCTTACCTCTATGTCGACAACTTCGGCAAGACCGAAGAGGCGCTGCGCCTGAGCCAGCTCGCCTATCGGCAGGAGCCGGGGCGCCCGGAGGTGATGGACACCCTCGGTTACGTGCTGCTGCGCAGCGGCCGGGCGGCCGAAGCGGTGCCGCTGCTGGAAAAGGCGGCCGGCCTGCTCCCCCAGTCACCGACGGTTCTGTACCATCTGGCTCTGGCCTACAAGGATCAGGGTGAAGCGGAAAAAGCGGCCCAGGCCGCCCGGAAAGCGCTCTCCCTGGGGGCCTTCCCGGAAGAGAAACAGTCGCGAGCCTTGCTGGCACGGCTCGAAGGGTAGGGGTGAAGTCATGGGCAAAACGCTACGAATTTTGCTCGGTGGCGATTTTCTGATCGCCCTGATCGCTGCCCAGGTGCACCTGCTCTCCCTGGTCGGCACCCGGACCGCCGCCGCCGAGCGCCTGGCCGGCGATTTCGCCAAGGGGCTCCCCCTGGTCGGCGTGCTGTTGCTGACCGGCTACCTGGCCGAGCTGTACAGCCGTGACCGCCAGTTCACCCCCCGCCAGGCCGGGGTGCGGATCACCGTTTCGGTGGTGCTGGCCTTTGCCCTGCTCAGCGGGCTCTACGCTCTGTCCCCCGCCATCCATATAGACCAGCATCTCCTCGCCCTCTCGCTGGCCTGCTATGGGGTGGGACAGTTTCTCTGGCA
>JACZKF010000526.1 GCA_014860175.1 Desulfuromonadales bacterium
GTCGGGGCGGTGAGCATCTCCGGCCACTCCATGCGCTTCTCCGATGAGCGGATCGAGAAAGAGCTGGTCCCCCTCGTTCTCCAGGCGGCCGACGACCTCTCGACCCGCCTCGGTTTTCACAAGTAGAAGAGGTGCCGACCCTTCGTCGAGCCAAAAAAGGTCCTCCCCAGGGAGGACTTTTTTTGTCCGTCAACCACCGTGGAATCCCGGCCGCAGTCGCTCCCGAGGGGGCCATCATGGGGCGAGACCAACAGCAGCGGCAAGAGAACCTGCCGTTTTCTCTCGAGCCGCAACAGCCCAACGGAGCCGCGGTCTTACTGGTGCACGGATTTACCGCCACTCCCCGGGAAATGCGTCGGGTGGCTGAGAGCCTGGCTGCCGACGGCTTTCGCACCTTGGCGGTGTGTCTCCCCGGTCATGGCACCACCCCCGAAGATCTGGCTGAACGCACCTGCGAAGAGTGGCTGCAGGCGGTGGCGGCGGGGTATGCCGAACTGGCCGGCCACCATCGCGTCTACGGCGTCGGAATGAGCAGCGGCGCATTGCTGTTGCTTTGCGCCGCCCCCCGTTGCACCTTCTCCGGGCTGGTCCTGCTCTCTCCCTACCTGCGCCTGCGCCACCGGCTGGCCCCGCTGGTCTGGCTGCTGCGCTATTTTCGCCCGTTCCAGCATCGCCCTCTCCCCGCCGAACTGCGCCCCTACTACTATGAGCGCCGACCGTTGGCCGGCGTCCACCAGCTGCAGCGACTGATCCGAACGACCCGAAGCCTGTTGCCGCAGGTCACTGCCCCGGTGCTGGCCATCGCGGCAGTAGAAGACCCGACGGTCGAACCGGGTAGCGCCTGGCAGCTGATGCAGCGCCTGGGGGGTGAGCGGCGCGAATTCCACCTTTATGGGCCGGGGGTGGGACACGTTCTGACCACCCGGGAGAACCCGCAACTGGCGGACACCTTAATGCTGGTCAGCCGTTTTCTGCAGGATCTGGAACGGCGCTCGGGACCAGGCGGCGATAAATGCCGCGCACCTGAGCCTCGGTGACCGTCGGCGATCCGGAATTGTCGATGACGAAGTCGGCGCGGCCGACCTTTTCTTCCTGGGACAGCTGGGCCGCGACCCGCGCCTGCGCCTGCGACCGCGACAGACCGTCGCGCGTCATCAGGCGCTGCAACTGCAGTTCATCATCGATCCGCACCGCCAGCACGGCATCCACCCGTTTTTCCGCCCCGGCCTCAAACAGCAACGGGGCCTCGTAGACCACCAGAGAACTCCGCCGGGCAGCGGCCTGCAACCGCTCTTCAGCCAAGGCGGCGATGGCCGGATGGATAATCCGGTTGAGGTGCTGGCGCGCGGTCGGATCAGCGAAAATCCGTTCGGCCAGGACCTTGCGGTCAAGCTCGCCTTGGGGGGTGAGAATCTCTTCCCCAAACTGCGCCACCAGGCGATGAAGGACCGGCGAACCGGGGGCGACGGCCTCCCGGGCGAGTTGATCGGCGCTGACCACCTCGGCTCCCAACTGCCGGAACAGCTCGCTCACCAGGCTCTTACCGGCGGCAATCCCGCCAGTGACTCCAAGAATCATCCGCGCTCCCACCTTCTGTTATAATTAATCACACCTTGCAGGATGAGGATGCCATGAATCGGACTCTGCCGCAAATGGTTGTTGACCTGGCTGCCCGCCGTGAGCAGGAGGTGGCCCTGCGGCGCAAAGCGGACGGCGCCTACCGCCCGATCCTCTGGCGGGAGCTGGCCGCATCGATTGCGCTCTTTGGACGAGGGCTGCTGCAGCTGGGGATGCGGCGCGGCGACCGGGTGGCCCTGATGGCACCCGGCGGCCCCGAATGGGTCTATGCCGACCTCGGCGCCATGGCCGGCGGCGCCGTAACGGTGCCGATCTATCACACCGAGCAGCTCAATGCCGTCCGCCAGATCCTGAAGGATTCGGGGAGCCGGTTTCTGTTTATCAGCAACCCCTCCCTCGCCGCCCGACTGCTGCAGCAAGCCGAGGCGATCCCGCAGTTGGAGCACCTGATTCTGCTTTCGGGCACTCTGGAGCACCCCTTGGCGGTCAGCCTCGAGCAGTTTCTGACGGCGGCGGAAAGCGTTCCTCAGGGCGACTTCGCGCAGGCCCTGGCGGCCGGCACGGCGGCGGATATCGCCACCCTGATCTATACTTCCGGCACTACCGGCATTCCCAAAGGGGTGCAGCTGACCCACCGCAACATCCTGGCTAACGTCGAAGATTGCCGTCGGCTGTTCGACCTCGGACCGGGAGACGAGTGTCTTTCCTTCCTCCCCTTGTCGCATGTCTTCGAACGGGTGGACGGCTACTATTTCATGCTGTTGCAGGGGGTAGTGATCGCTTACGCCGAGAGTCTCGAGACCGTCCCTGCCAACTTGGCGGAAGTGCGGCCGACGGTGATGGTAAGCGTCCCCCGCTTGTATGAAAAGATCTACGCCCGAGTTCTCGAACGGGTGCAGTCCAGCCCCTGGCTTCGCCGACGACTTTTCTTTGCCGCCTTGCGGGCTGGGCGCCGGCGCGCCCGGCTGGAACTGGCCGGCGATCGGCCGGGGCGACTCCTGAGGTTGGCAGCCCTTTTCAGTGACCGCCTGGTCTTTGCCAAAATGCGCCGGCGGCTCGGGGGGCGCCTGCGCTACTGCATCTCCGGGGGAGCCCCGTTAAACCCGGAAATTGCCGAGTTCTTCCTGGCCGCGGGAATCCCGATCTTCGAAGGGTACGGACTGACGGAGTCGGCGGGGGGCATCGCGGTAAATACGCCGGCGGCCCACCGCCTCGGGACCGTTGGCCGCCCATTTCCCGGCACCGAAGTGCACCTGGCCGCGGATGGAGAAATTCTCCTGCGCGGTCCGGCCATTTTCTCCGGCTACTGGAACCGGCCGGACGAGAGCGAAGAAGCCCTCAGCGCCGACGGCTGGTTTCACACCGGCGACATCGGATGTTTTGATCAGGACGGCTTCCTGGCCATCACCGACCGGAAGAAAGACCTCATCGTCACCGCCAGCGGCGAAAACATTGCCCCGCAGCTGTTGGAAAACCTGTTCAAAACCGATCCACTGATCGCCAACGCCATCGTCTATGGCGACCGTCGCCCCTATCTGTCGGCCTTGCTGATTCCGGATTTCGAGCCCCTCGAGTCTTTTGCCCAGGAGAACGGCATCGAATTCGCCGACCACTGTGAGCTGGTCAATCATCCACGGGTGCTGCAGGTGGTACGGGAACGGATCGACACCCTGCAGGAAAATCTCACTTCGTTCCAGCGGGTGAAGCGCTTCACGCTGCTATCGGCCGACTTCAGCCGGCAGCAGGTCACCCCGACGCTCAAGGTGCGCCGCAATCTGGTGCAGGAACATTATAAAGAGGTGCTGGAGGGGATGTACCGGGCCAAGGATCATGGCACTCACGACAGCGGTTTTTGCATTGTCGAAAATCTCAGCGAGCAGGAAAGGGACTGAGCCCCGCCCCGACCGTACAGGAAAACCCATTTACATCGGCCGGACAAGAAGTTATTGTAGCGGCGTGAAGACGGTGTCACCCCGCAAAGATGAAGTTAATTCATTGAACGAAGTCTCTCCGCAGATCCTGCAACTTGAAGCAGCATTGCGCCTGCTCGCCCGCCTTTTTAAGGCGGTGCGCTACTACCCTTTGCGCCATCCGGCCCTGACTGCCGCCATCGAGGAGGCACGGCAGGGCTTTGCTCCCCTGCTCCAGGGGGGGGAACATCTGATTTTCCTGGTGCGCAAAGAAGGATTCCTGCTCGGTGAGTTGCCGGTTGCTCCGGCCAATCCGATTCTTGGCAAGCTGGCGCTGCATCTGTTCGCCCGGCGGGTGCAAAGTTTGCTGATCCTCCCCGATCTCACCGGCCGAGATTTGAAGGCCTTCGCCCGTTGCCTCTCCCTGGCGCCGCCTGCCATTCAGAGTCTGGGGGGGATGGCGGAGGTTCTGTTCAAAGCCAAGGTCTCTACTTTATGGGTCAACGAAACGGACCTTTCCCGCATTCTGACCCGCAAGGATACCCTCGAGGCGGAAAAATATGACCTGCCCGGGGACGAGGATCGGACCGACGACGATCTGGAACAGCTTTTCGAAAGCGGCAACCGGAAGCAGACCAGTGGTGGTGAACGCGACCTCGAAGGTCTCCTCAATGAATTGCGGCAAGAGCAGTCAGATCAGCAATACCGCTTGTTGCTGCAGGAGATGCCCCCTCTGGTGCGGCTCGCTCTGGCTGAAACCGATCGCTACCTGGTTCTCGATGCTCTTTATTTCCTCCAGATAGATGCCGTCGACCAACAACGCTCGGTTTTGCGCCGGGCCCTGGCCCGCCAGGCTCTCGAACAGTTGGGCAGCGATGAGGTTTTGGAGGCGCTGGTCGACTTTCTCTGCACCCGCGGGGTCACGGATACCACCCGCCAGGTGATCGCCCGCGTTCTTTCCCTCTACCCGGAGAAAACGGTGCGCCGACTGATGGAGCGCCTTGCCGAGGAGAAGGAGCTGGCCCACCGGCGCCTGATCATCGAAGCCCTGATCTGCCATGGGGCACCGGCGGTGCCGCTGCTGACTGAATTTCTTACCGATGGCCGCTGGTTCGTGGTTCGCAATGCCGTCTCCATCCTCGGTGAGATCCGGGAGCCGAGCACCGCTTCCCTGCTGCCGCCGCTGCTGCAGCATCGGGACCTTCGGGTAGCCCGCGAAACCATCCGCGCCCTGACCAAGATCGGCGGCACCCGGGCTGTCGGCATCCTGCTGTCTCTGGTGGAGGGGAACGATCAGGATCTGGCAAGACAGGCTCTGCTTTCGCTGGGGGCGATGAAAAATACCGCCGCCGTGCCGACTCTGCTGCGACTGATCGATCGCTCCGACCTGCTGGGAAAACGGTTCGAGCTGAAGAAAGGGGCGATCAAGGCCCTGGGGGAAATCGGCACCACCGAGGCCTCCCCCACCCTGGTTGCGCTGCTGAAAAGACGCCCCTGGTGGCGGACCTCGCAATTTGACGAGCTGCGAGCAGCAGCCGCCACCGCTCTTGGTGAGATCGGCGAAGCCGGAGCCATCCCGGCACTGCAGGGAGCCGCAGAAGACCGCTCTGCGAGTGTGGCCCGGGCCGCCGCCCAGGCCTTGAAGCAGCTCAGGAAAGCCGAAGCTTATGGAACAGGAATTATCTAAGCAGATCGTCCAGAGTTTTGCCGGCGCCTTCAAGGGGTTGCGCCTCTACCCCCTGCGGCACCCGGCTATCGAACGCCACCTGCAGGGGCTGCTCACCAGCCTGCTTACCCTGGGCCACCAGCGCTCGAAAGTCACCATGGGGCTGCTGGAGAAGACTCTGGTCATTGAGGACCAGCTCTTTGCCCAGGGGAATCCTGCTGCCGAGGAACTCAGCCAACTGCTGCAGGAGCTGGAGTTGCAGGGATTGCTCTTCCGTCCGGGGCTGACTGTCGGCGAGCTGCAAACGCTGCTGGCTCTGCTGCAGGCCGGGTCGGCAAAAGGAGACGAATTCAGCCGGCAGTTACAGGAGGGGGGGGTCACTCATATCGAGGTGGTCACCCTCGCCTTCCACGAGCAGGAGAAGCGCCCACGCAAGATCTACGGTCGGGCGCTGCGGGTGGTGGAAAACATTTTCCAGGATGTGCGCCTGGGGAGGATCCCCTCGTCTGCCGAAGCGGTGAGCGCGGTCAAAAGCATGGCCGAACTCACGATCACCGACCCGCACGCTCTGTTCGCTCTCTCAATGCTCAAAGATTACGACAACTACACCTTCACCCATTCGGTCAACGTGGCGGTCATCGCCCTGGCGGTCGGCCGCTCCTGCGGGCTGTCGGAGGAGAAGTTGCGCACCCTCGGCCTGGGAGCGCTGCTGCATGATCTGGGGAAGCTGAAAATCGATCGCCAGATCATCAATAAGCCGGGGCGGCTGACGGAGGAGGAATTCGCTGAAATCCGCAAACATCCGGGATCGGGAGCCGAACTGGTCGCCCAGATGGATGGCATCACCACTGAAGTCATCGATATCGTTCTCGGCCACCATCTGCGTTTCAACCGGGAAGGGTATCCGAGCGAAGCCCGGCAGCGGGAAGTCTCCCCCCTGACCTACATGGCGGCCATTGCCGATACCTACGACGCCATGACCACTTTGCGGGCCTACCAGCGGCCGATGACCCCTCGCACCGCCATCGAGGAGTTGCAGACCCTCAAGGGGAACTACCTCCACCCCGAGTTCGTTGAGACCTTCGTCGTCTCCCTCGGCACTTTCCCGGTCGGCAGCCTGGTGCGGCTGGAGACGGGAGAAATCGGGGTGGTGGTTTGGGTCGATATTCGCAACCCGGATCGAGCGCAGCTCAAAATCCTGTTCGATGCCGATGAGCGGCGATTAGCTCAGGGGCACCGACTGGACCTGGACGGGTCGACCCCGCCGCGCATCGTCGCCGAACTCGATCCTTTCCTGCGCGGGATCGACGTTACCGAACACTTCCGCTGACCCTCTGCACGATGGAGACACCAAAAAGCCGGATCGACGCGATCCGGCTTTTTGGTGTCTCCATCGATGTAACCGTGGCGGGGACGTCAGATACCGAGCCGACCGAGGGCCAGTGCTGCTTCCCGACGCACCGACGGTCGCGCGTCGGCCAGCAGGGGGAGCAAATGTTCCTCGGCTTCCACCGCCCCGATCGCCCCCAAGGCCCAGACAGCGGTGCGCACCAACTCCCCATCCGCCTCTTTGAGCAGCGCCGCCAGGTAGGGGATCAGGCGCCGGTCGGGAAAATGCCCGAGAGCCTCGGCAGCATAGACCCGAACCGCCGATTGCGGATCGTTGAGATGGCGGATCAGCTGGGGGAGGGTTTTGGGATTGCGTTTTTTCCCTAGCACCTGCACGGCCGCCGCCCGCAGGTCAGGGTCTGACTGATTGAGCATCTGCAACAAAGCGGGGAACACCTCGGGAGAGTTCACCCGCTCCAGCGCAAACAGGGCCTGCATTCGCAGGCCGCGATTGCCACTCTCCACTGCCCGCAGCAAACGGTCGAGTTCCTGGAAGGATGCCAGCTGCTCCAGAGACTCCGCTGCCGCCCGGCGCACCGACTCGTCCGGGTCGGCCAAAGCCTGCTTCAGCCTGTTCCTTCGCTCGTCCAGCATAGTGGGTGAAAGTCCTTAGCGGGCGACCGGCTCAAAAGGGGATATCGTCATCCGGATTGAAGGGGGGATCGGCAAAATCTTCGTACGCCGGAGTGCTCTGTCGGGCGGCTGCTGCCGGCGCTTCTCGCCCCTGGCGGGGCTCACGGGGCTGCTGACCCCCTTCTTCGCCGGCGCGCCCCAGCATCTGCATCTGATCGGCAACAATTTCGGTCATGTACCGCTTATTGCCCTCTTTGTCATCGTACGAACGGGTCTGGATCCGCCCTTCGATGTAGACCTGCTTCCCTTTGTGCAGATACTTGCCACAGATCTCCGCCAGCTGACGCCAGCAGACGATGTTGTGCCACTCGGTCTTCTCTTGCATCTGACCGCTTTTGTCTTTGAAACGCTCGGAGGTGGCCAGGGAAAAGGTGGCCACGGCGGCACCGGAGGGCGTATACCGCAGCTCCGGGTCCTTCCCCAGGTTTCCTACCAGAATCACTTTGTTGACCGACATGGAAAAGGCCCTCCCCCTTAGAATTTGCCCAGTCTAGCGGAAATGAAAGGGGGTGTAAAGCCCCTTTGAGAAAAAGGGTTTGACTCCCTTTGCCGGCTTCCGTAGACTGACATTTTTGGTCTTGGGGCCTCGACATTTTAACCCCAAGACCCCTTCCTTCATCCTCGTGAGCCTTGACCAGGAACTTTTGAATCGCTCATCACTGCATCCTGATGCCCTTCGCCTGCTCCCCCTGGGGGGACTCGGCGAGATCGGCCTGAACATGATGGCCCTGGAGTGCCGGGGGGAGATTCTCCTGGTCGACTGCGGCCTGATGTTTCCCGAAGCCTACATGTTCGGCATCGACCTGGTCATCCCGGATGTGTCGGTCCTGACCGAGCGCATCGGCGACATCTGCGCCCTGGTGCTTACCCATGGCCATGAAGATCATATCGGGGCGGTCCCCTACCTGCTGAAAAAACTCGGCAACCCGCCGATTTACGGCACCAGCCTGACGCTGGGGCTGCTGCAGGGGAAGCTGGAGGAGCATGGCCTGACCTCAACTGCCCGGTTGCAGCGGGTGCGACCGGGCCAGGAGGTCTCCCTCGGCAGCGCGTTTCGGGTTGAATTTTACCGGGCGGCCCACTCGATCGTAGATGGGGTCGGCCTGGCGATCCGCACCCCTGCCGGGCTGGTCGTGCATACCGGTGACTTCAAACTGGACCAGACGCCGGTGGACGGGGAGCCGACCGACCTCCCCCGTCTGGCCGCCTACGGCCAGGAAGGGGTGCTGCTGCTGCTGGCCGATTCCACCAATGTGGAAAAGGAGGGGTATACCCTCTCCGAGCGGGTGGTCGGCGAAGCGTTTGCCAACATCCTGCCGCGCTGCACCGGTCAGGTGGTCCTTGCCACCTTTTCCTCCAACATCCACCGCCTGCAACAGGCGGCCGATGCCGCCATTGCCTGCGGTCGCAAAATCCTGGTCAACGGCCGCAGCATGGTCGCCAACATCGCCATCGCCCGCCAGCTCGGTTATATGCGCATCCCCGATGACGCGTTGATCGATTTGCGCACCATGCGGGAGCTGCCGCGAGATCAGGTGGCCATTCTCACCACCGGAAGCCAGGGGGAACCTCTCTCGGCCCTGTCGCGCATCGCCTTGGACGATCACAAGCAGATCCAGTTGCAAGCGGGCGATTCGGTTATTCTCTCCTCCAAATTCATCCCGGGGAACGAGAAGGCGATCACCGACATGATCAATCACCTCTACCGCCGGGGCGCCGAGGTCTATTACGAAACGACCAGTGAGGTGCATGTCTCCGGCCACGCCTCGCAAGAAGAGCTCAAATTGGTGCTGTCGCTGGTCAAGCCCCGGTTCTTCGTCCCGGTGCATGGGGAATACCGCCATCTGGTGCGCCACGCCCGCCTGGCCCAACAGATGGGGATCCCCGCGGAGGCGACCGTGGTGCTGGAAAATGGCTTCCCGCTGGTCGTTTCCGCCAACGGCCTGACCCGGGAAGAGAGGGTCGAGACCGGCCGGGTATTCATCGATGGCAAAGGGGTCGGGGATGTCGGCGCGATGGAGTTGCGCGACCGCCGGCATCTGGCCAACCACGGCGTCGCCGTGGTGGTGCTGGCCCTCCATCAGGCCACCGGCGAAATCGTCTATGGCCCGGAGATCTTCACCCGCGGCTTCGTCCCCGAAGAAGAGAGTCAGGAGTTGCTCGCCCAGGCTCGGCAGGCGGTTCGCGACCTGCTGGGTGAGCATTCCCGGGAGAGCGTTTCGGACTGGGAAGAAATCCGGGTTCAGGTCCGCAAGACCCTGCAACGATTTTTCAACCGCCACCTGCAGCGGCGCCCCCTTATTCTGCCGATGATTCTGGAGCTGTAATCAGGAAGAGGCAGACGAGTCCGCCGGGGCGTCAGCCTGCCTGGCTCGACAATTGCATTTCCATTACGGCTGGAGCACCGAAAACCTGATTTTCGCCCTTCCCTCGAGGCCAGAGCGGCCGCCCTGGTCCCGAGCGATCGAACTGTGAGGCAGTGCAATGAGTCGCGAACCAAAACCATTTCTCCGTGAGCACCTGAAGAAAGAGATTGCCGGGGTCTTCTGGCTGGCGGCGGGGATTTTCCTGCTGCTCTGCCTGGTCTCGTTTACCGAGAGCGATCCTTCTTTCAACAACAACTCCCCCCCCGATATCATTCGCAACATCGGCGGCCTGATCGGAGCCTATCTCTCCGATCTGCTGTTGCAGGCCTTCGGGCTGACCGCCTTTTTGACCCCCTTCTGCTGTTTTCTCTTTGCCTGGCGGCTGCTCAAATTCCGCGATGTCAAAGTCCGACTCTACAAGGGATTGGCCTTTTTGCTGCTGCTGATCTCCCTCTCCGGCCTGATCGCCTTGAATTTCCAGGAGGTCTCCTTTGCTGGCGAACGTGTCAAGCAGGCCGGCGGGGCCATCGGCATCATCCTGGTCAACGACCTCCTCACCCCCTTGCTCAATACGACCGGCGCCGCCATTTTCCTGACTGCCTTCTTCCTGGTCTCGCTGATGCTGGTTGCCCGTTTCTCCATGGTGCTGTTCCTGGAGGGGCTGGCCGAGCGCTTCGGCCTGGCTCTGGAGCTAAAGCGCCAGGCCCGAGCCGCCCGGCGCGAGCAGAGCCCGGAGCCGGAAAAAGAGCGCGGTGGACGGCCGGGACCGGCACTGATCGCCCCCCCGGAGCCGAGATCAACGCCGGCGCTGACCTTGATCAAGGGGAAGAAAAAGAAATCGGAGGCCGAAGTGGCACAGGAAACCTTTGATTTTCTGGAGCCCTCGGGAACCTACCATAAGCCGCCGCTTTCGTTGCTCGACCACGAAGGGGAAGTGGCCAAGCCGATCGACCGCGACTCCCTGATGATGAACGCCCGTATTCTGGCCAAAAAACTCGGTGACTTCGGAGTCCAGGGAGAGGTGGTCGAAGTCAAGCCGGGGCCGGTGGTGACCATGTACGAATTTGCCCCTGCCCCCGGGGTGAAGGTCAACAAGATCGCCGGCCTCTCTGACGACCTGTCGATGGCCCTCAAGGCGCTTTCCATCCGCATTGTCGCCCCTATCCCAGGGCGAGGGGTGGTCGGCATCGAGATCCCTAACAAAGAGCGGGAAACCGTCTGGCTGAAAGAGATCTTCGCCTCCGAGGAGTTCCAGAAGACCGGCGGTCGGCTGCCGATGGCGCTGGGCAAGGACATCTTCGGCCGCACGGTCGTGGCTGACCTGGCGAAGATGCCGCACCTGCTGGTGGCCGGCTCCACTGGCAGCGGCAAGTCGGTCTCCATCAACACCATGATCCTGTCGCTGCTCTACCGCGCCACCCCGCAGGACGTGCGGATCATCATGGTCGATCCGAAAATGCTCGAGCTCTCCATCTACGAGGGGATCCCGCACCTGCTGTTGCCGGTGGTCACCAACCCGAAGAAGGCGGCTCTCGCCCTCAACTGGGCGGTGCGGGAGATGGAGCGCCGTTACAAGCTGATGGCCGACAAGGGGGTACGCAACATTGACGGCTACAACAAGAAGCTGGCCAAAGAAGAGAAAGAGCGGCTGGAGCTGCGCTCCCGTGGCCGGGTTGTGGTCGAACCGGTGGAGACGGAGGAGGAAGCGCTCCCCGAGATCGAGCTGACCGAAGGCGAGGTGCTGGAGCACGGTCATCTGCCGTTTATTGTCGTTATCGTCGACGAATTGGCCGACCTGATGATGGTGGCCGGCCGGGAGATCGAGGAGTCGATCACCCGCCTGGCGCAGATGGCTCGGGCCGCCGGCATCCACCTGATCCTGGCCACCCAGAGACCGAGCGTCGACGTCATCACCGGGCTGATCAAGGCCAACTTCCCGACCCGGCTCTCCTTTAAGGTCTTCTCCCGCATCGACTCGCGCACCATCCTCGACCAGATGGGGGCGGAAACCCTTCTCGGCATGGGGGACATGCTCTTTCTCCCCCCCGGCACCGGGGCCCTGCAGCGGGTGCACGGCGCCTTTGTCTCCGAACTGGAAGTCCAGCGGGTCGTCGATTTTCTGCAAAAGCAAGGGGACCCCGAATACGACCGCTCGATCCTCGATGCCCCGACCAGCTCCGACAGCGGAGGTGGCGAAGACGGCGACGGTCTCGACGAGAAATGGGACGAGGCTCTGGCCATCATCAGCGAGACCCGTCAAGCCTCCATCTCCATGCTGCAAAGACGCCTGCGCCTCGGCTACAACCGGGCGGCCCGCATCATCGAAAAGATGGAGCAGGACGGGATCGTCGGCCCCTCTGACGGCACCAGCCGCCCCCGCGAAGTCTTCATCGGCAAAATCTCCCAACCCTGAAGCCCGGCTCAGCCGGGCTCAGGCCCACCGCCTCTCCCTTCTCCCCGCAACCGCCGTTCGACGCAAACTCCTCATATTCCGAATTCACGGTTAAATAACTTTAATTGAATTTCCTTGACAAACTGCGGACCTAGCAGTACATTTCTACCCGTTAATGAATATTCATATTTTGGCACTTGCCGGTGCCAAACCTGTAGCTTTCTTTGGAACTGTCTGGGGCGTTTTCTATCCACACGGTGACCTGGGAGGCTACCTGGGAAGGGGGTGAATTGAGGATTCGTTTGGCAACCTGGCTGCAGAATCGTTCAACTCGGCAATGAAATGAAAAGGAGAATGGAAATGAGACGTAGTACGATCATCCTTACCATCGCTGTTCTGACGGCGGCCGTTTCCGCCATGGCGGCCGTTCCGGCCCCCCCCGTCAATCAATACCTCGGCATCGCAGACAGCACCTTCAATCAGATCGGTGAAGAGCAGTGCCGCTTCTGCCACAATCAGAACCCCCCGCTGGCAGCGGTCGATCCGACCTATCTCCCCCAGCGGCACCATAACCTGATGCAGCAGCCTATCGTCTCTCCGACTGATGTCCCCTATCCCGATGCCAACCGAGACGGGGTCGCCGATACGCGCTACGACTGCCTGAACTGCCATGTCATGAATTTCAACGCCGCCATCGCCGAATGGGAAGTCGTGGGGAATTTCCGCGACTGCGGCATTTGTCATCAGCAGACAGCCAACGCTCCGACGGTCCACCACAGGGTCGCTGAAGCGCAAAGCGGTGATTGTTTCTATTGCCATGGCTCCTTTGTCGACCGGGGACTCCTCGACGACGACCAGGATGGGATCCAGAACGCCGTCGATCCTCAAGGGGGCTGGATCCCCACCTATCAGGCCAGTGGAGTCACCCCCTGGCCGAGCGACAAGCCCGCTGGCGACCCGGCCACCACCAACATCTGGGGGGCCGAAGCCGGCAACTGTACCTTCTGCCACAGCAACGCCACCGGCCTGAACAGCGAATCGACCATCGACAACACCGGCCCGTTTGCACCGGTGGCCGTCCGGACCAACGAAATTACCCATCATGTCGCCGGTTTCGGGCCGCCTGTGGTCGGCGGCACCAACCCGAACAACAAGTGCTTCTGGTGCCACGATTTTCGCCTCAGGCAAATCGATTCCACCGACATCCGGACAGCGACGCCGGTTCGCACCTGCGGCAACTGCCACGGCATCCCTTCGCTGCACAATATCCAGTACGCCGCCGGCCAGTCGGCCGGTTCCCCCAGCAGCGGTACGGTCAGGCCCGGGGCTGAACCGGCCGGCTTCGGCCACATCGGCAGCCAGCAGGACTGCTGGGGCTGTCACGGCTTCGAACTCAGCACCACCGCCTCGGCCCCTAAAAGCGGGGCAGTCATCCCGAGCCTCTATTACCTGAGCGCCTCCGGCGTACGTGCTGGCAACACCATCACCCTGACCGGCACCGGCTTTATCAACGACATCCTCGACGCGGCCGGGAGCACCATGGTCACCCTGGACTCCCAGGTGGCCCTGACCGACGCCGCCGGTTTCGAAACCATTGTCGCCCCCATCGAAGTGACCGGAGACTCGATCAAGGTCCAGATTCCGTCCGGGGTGCCGGCGGGCAATTACCGCATTGCCGCCAAAAAGGCCCTGAAGTACAGCAATCCGCTGAATCTCACCATCACGCCGGCAGTGACGGTCTACTCGGCACTTTGCAGCCAGGGGGTGGTGGATATTTCGGGAACCGGCTTCTCCTCTTATCTCAATGCGGTGAATTCCGGTACCAGTGTTGAGGCTGCGGCAGCCACGGAGCTCGTCCGGGCCCAGATCCTCGCCTGGGACGAAGACCAGATCAAGGCCAAGTTCAGTGCCTGCCCCGACTCGGTGATCGTCAGTTCGGTGTTCGGCAGAGCGACGGCCGAGGTGGCGAACACCGATCCGACCGATCCGACCGATCCGCCAAAACCGGGAAAAGGGAAGTCGGAAAAACCGGAAAACCCGAACAAGCCGAATAAGGTCAGTGGCAAAGGTAACACCAAGTAGTGGTTGTTATGCGTGGGGATGGCTCCGGCCATCCCCATGTCTTCCAGATGCAATGCTGTTTCCAAAGACTCGGAGTTGTGTCCGTCAGGAGATGTCCAATGAAGACTCTGCTCTGCAAAGGGCTGGGGCTGCTGGCCCTGATGTTGTTTTCCGGGCCGCCGTGCACCGTCTTGGCTGCCGATGTGATCATCAAGTTCAAGGAGAAGCCGGGCCCGGCCGAAAAAGCGCTCCTGCAGCAGGTGGGGGGAAAAGAAAAGCGCCAGTTCAAGCTTCTCCCGGCCATTTCTGCCCAAGTGCCCGAGCAGGCCATCAGCGCCTTAAAAAGGGATCCCCGGGTCGAATACGTGCATGAGGACTTCGCCACCTATCTCGCCGAGCCGCTCGAAACCGGCATCGAACAGCCCTGGGGGGTGGAAAGAGTGGCGGCGACCGTGCTGCACGCCCAGGGGATCGTCGGGGCTGGGGTCAAGATCGCCGTTCTCGACAGCGGCATCGATTATACCCACCCCGCGCTGGCCGCCAATTACCGCGGGGGGGCAACCTTCATCTCCGACTCCAGCGACCCGATGGACGACAGCGCCGTAAGTCACGGGACCCATGTGGCCGGCATACTCGCCGCAACTCCGGCCGCCGATGGGGTGCCCGGCGTCGCGCCGGCGGCCGAATTGTATGCCCTCAAGGTGATCGGCGTCAATGGACTCGGCACCACCAGTGCCCTGATCGCAGGCCTCGACTGGGCGGTGAGTAACCGTATCGATATCGCCAACATCAGCCTGGCCACCGCCCCTTCGCAGGCGCTGGAAGAGGCCTGTCGAGCCGCCTATGGGGCCGGCATGCTGCTGGTTGCCGCGGCCGGGAACACCCTGCAACAGGAGGTGACCTACCCCGCCCGCTACGATTCGGTGATCGCCGCTGCCGCCACCGCCCAGGACGATCAGGCTGCCTTGTTTTCGGCAACCGGCGATCAGGTGGAACTGGCGGCGCCCGGGGTCGGAATCTATTCGACCATTCGCAATGGGGGCTACGGAGTCCTTAGCGGCACCTCTCAAGCCGCTCCCCATGTGGCCGGAGTGGCCGCGCTACTGCTTTCAGCCGGGTTGTCAGATCTGAATGGCGACGGCTCCGCGGACCACCACGACCTGCGCCTGCAACTCCAAGCCGGAGCATTGGATCTGGGCGTCATCGGCTGGGACCGGGTTTTCGGCCACGGACTGGTTCAGGCCGCCGCGGCGGCAACCACCCCGGTCGAGCGATTCACCCTCGTCAAGCAGAGTGGAGCCCCCGAAAAAAGCAGCCAATCGGTGGTCCTGACTGACGCCATTTTTGAAATCTCTATTCTCAATGACGATCTCTCCCGTCTCGGGGTGAGCGTCACCGAGTCGGGTGTGATCCAGCGAGAACTTTCCACGATATTCAACTTCAACCATAAAGCTCCCGTCCGTCAGCCCCTGGTTGTCGATGCCCGCGGGCGGCTTCTGGATGTCTCCTTGCGTCCGGACGGGCGTCCCGGGAGTTCGGCCACCGTCAGCATCCAGGCCATCCACCCCTAAAAGGATTCGGATGAACAAGAAAAGATTTCTCCATCTGGCCCTGCTTTCGTTTTGTCTGTGTACGGTGCTGAGCACCAGTTTTCCCGGCCCGGCAATCGGCAGCGCCGGCGAGCGCCCCTTGGCTGCCACCGTGAACGGCTCCCCCATTTACCTGGATCAGCTCACCCCGCTTGTGGAGGAGCAGACCAAAAAGCTCCACCGGCGTTCCCCGCGCGGACTTTCCCCCGATCGGTTGGCCAGCTTGCGCGCCCAAGCTCTCGATCAGCTCATTGAAACCGAACTCCTTTACCAGGAGGCCAGCCGGGCACCGGTGCCGGAGTTGGAAGAGGCTATCGTCAGCCGCATGGCGGAGCTCCGAAATAACCAGCCGGAGACCTTGGCAGGAAAAAAAAAGGGGGCGGTCGAAGATGAGCTTCGGCGCCGCGCCTACCTCAACCATTATCTGCAAAAGATGGAAACTCCCCCGGTGAGCGAGGGGGAACTGCAGACTCTCTACGAAAGCACCAAGGAGGGGTTTTCCCGCCCGGCGCAGGTTCGCGTCCGCCAGATCCTGATATTACTGCCGCCGGAAGCTTCGCCCCAGGAGGAGGAGGCAGCCAGGGGAAAAATTGAAGAGATCCGGCGCCAACTCCTTGCCGGCACCCCCTTTGCCGATCTTGCCCGAGAGCGGTCCGAGGACGCTTCTGCGGCCGAAGGTGGGGATCTCGGTTTCTTCGGTCACGGTTTCATGCCAGCGCCAGTGGAGACCATGGCCTTTTCCCTGGAGCCTGATCAACTGAGCCCTGTCATCCGCTCCCCCTACGGGTTTCACCTGTTGAAGGTTTTGCAGAAGCTGCCCGCAGGCCCCCCCTCTCTGGATCAGATGCGTGATTTTTTCAGCACCTACCTGGAGCAGGAGAACAGGAAGAAGACAATGTCCGAATTGCTTTACCGGTTACGAAAAGAGGCACAGATTTCGCATTTACTCCCCACCGACTAACATCTCTCACTGCCTTCTCCGCTTTAAAAAGAGTTCAGTACCTGCTATGCTTAAATGCTTTTCTTCCATTCTGATGGCTAAAAACTACAATGGACCCAGCCGAGCTGAAAAAACTGCTGACCGACGTCCGCGAGGGGAGCCTCTCCATTGAGAATGGGATGGAACGCCTGCGTACTCTCCCATTCGAAGATATCGGGGTGGCCCTGATCGACCACCATCGGGAACTTCGCCAAGGGGCGCCGGAGGTGGTCTTGGGCGAGGGGAAAAGTCCCGACCAGCTGCTGGCCATCGTCACCCGCATGGCCGAGCGAGGAGGAAATATCCTGGTCACCCGCCTGGCTGCGGAAAAAAGCGAACCGCTGCAGGCGCTTTTCCCGCAAGCCGACTACGACCCCGACAGCCGCACCTTCACCCTGGTCCAAAAACCGATCGAGTCGCAGGGGCGCGGGACCATTCTGGTCGTCTGTGCCGGCACCTCGGATATCCCCGTCGCCCGGGAAGCGTCGGTCACCGCCCGGATGCTGGGGAACCAGGTGGAGGAGCTTGTCGATGTCGGAGTGGCCGGAATCCATCGGCTGCTGGCGCACCAGGACCGGCTGCGCCAGGCAGCGGTGGTAATCGTGGTGGCGGGGATGGAAGGGGCCCTCCCGTCGGTGGTCGGCGGGCTGGTCGGCGTTCCGGTCATCGCCGTGCCGACCTCCGTCGGCTACGGCGCCGCCTTCGGCGGTGTCGCCGCCTTGCTCGGGATGCTCAACTCCTGCGCCAGCGGCGTCACCGTGGTCAATATCGACAACGGTTTTGGCGCCGCTTTTGCGGCCAGCCGCATCAACCGCCGGGAAAAGGGATGAAAACTCTCTATCTGGATACGTTCTCCGGCATCTCCGGTGATATGGTCCTCGGCCTGCTGATCGACCTGGGGCTGCCTCTGCCGGAACTGGAAGCGGAATTGAAAAAATTGCCGATCGAAGGGTGGCACCTGGAGAGCCGGCGGGAGCAGCGACAGGGGATCGAAGGGACACGCCTGGTGGTCCACTGCGCGGAGGAAAAACACCACCGCACCTGGAGCGGGATCGATGTCCTGCTGGCCACCAGCTCCCTGGCGCCGGCCCCCAGGGAGCTGGCCCGGCGCATCTTTCGCCGCCTCGGCGTCGCCGAAGCCAAGGTGCACGGCATCCCCCTGGAGCGAGTGCATTTTCACGAGGTAGGGGCCATCGACTGCATCATCGACATCGTCGGAGCAGCCATCGGCC
>JACZKF010000527.1 GCA_014860175.1 Desulfuromonadales bacterium
GTGGTCACCCTCGGCCTCTACTCCGCCTGGGCCAAAGTGCGCAAACGCCGCTATTTCTATGGCCATACGCTGGTCGACGGCGTCCCCTTCGACTATCTCGCCGACCCCTGGGCGATCTTCCGCGGCTGGTGTCTCGGCGCGGCGGCGTTCATCGTCTACACGATCGGGTCGCAGGTCAGTTTCATTCTGGGGGCGGTTTTCGGCCTGGCCCTGTTCCTCGCCATCCCCTGGATCATCGTTCGCGCCCGGATGTTCGCCGCCCGCAATTCGACCTACCGCAACATCCGTTTCACCTTTCAGCCGGATTACCGCCAGGCTTACCTGGTCTATGCCGGGCTGCCGCTGCTGCTCCCCTTTACCCTCGGACTGATCTTCCCATACCTGGTCTACCGTCAGAAGAAGTTCGTGGTGGAAAACAGTGGCTTCGGCAAGACCCCCCTGCGCTTTTCCGCCAGCGCCGGCGATTTCTACCGCTTTTTCCTCAAAGTCAGTCTCGGCCTGCTCCTCCTGATCGTGCTTTTTGGGGTAGCGGCGGCCTTTATATCTCCGGCCGTCGGCCCTTTATCGGACAACCCGGCACTCCTGTTTTCCTTCCTGCCGCTGCTGGTCGTCGGGGCTCTCCTCCTATATTTCTTCATGGCCATCTACGTGCAGACCGGCCTGACCAACCTGACCTGGAACGCCACCCGACTGGGGGAGGCGCAGCTGGTCTCCACCTTGCGCACCCGGAACATGGCCTGGCTATATCTCACCAGCGCCGTCGGCATCGTCGGCTCCTTCGGCTTGCTGATCCCCTGGGCGGCGGTGCGCCTGACGCGCTACCGCTGCCAGACTCTGAGCGTCGTCATGACCGGGGAATTGCGGACGCTGGCCGCCGCGCAGCCGGAAGTGGGGGCCGCCGGCGAAGAGTTCGGCGACCTCTTCGGCGTCGAGATCGGGCTGGGATGAGACTGGAGGGGGATTTTTACGACGGCCACAGCTCCGACCGCCACCGGGTCAGCATCACCCGCGACGGAGCGCGGCTGCATATTGTCGGTGAAGGAGTCGTCCGCAGCTACGATCGCGGCGCCTGCCGAACCACCTCACCCCTCGGCCGGATGCACCGCTCCCTCCAACTGCCGGACGGAGCGATCTGCGAACTGGCGGCCGACGCCCCGGTAGAAGCGCTGCTCCTCCCCCGCCAGCGCGGGCGTCTGGCCAGGATGCTGCACCGCTGGGAGGGGAGCCTCCCCCTGGTCGCCGCCGCCGGGATTGTCACCGTGCTCCTGGTGTGGGGGTTTATCCAGTTCGGGATCCCGCTTCTCGCCCGCCAGGTCGCCTTTGCCTTGCCACCGTCGGTGGAGCAGACCATGGGGGACGAAGCCCTCGGAATTCTCGACCGGATGCTCCTGGCCCCCAGCGCTCTGCCGGCGGAGCGGCAGGCGGCGGTCCGTCAGCTGTTCCAGGGTGTGCAGCAGGAGTGGCCGGAGGCTGCCGGCTACCGGCTGGAACTGCGCCGCAGCGATCGCCTGGGGGCCAATGCCCTCGCCCTCCCGGCCGGGATCGTGGTGGTGACCGACGCCTTTGTCGAACTGGCGCAGCATGACGCGGAGATCGTCGCCGTTCTCGCCCACGAGATCTCCCACGTCGCTCGCCGCCACGCCCTGCGCCAGCTGCTGCAGAACTCGTCGGCCGGCTTGCTGGTCGCCTCTCTCACCGGCGACATCAGTTCCGTCACCGCCCTGGCCGCCACCCTTCCCGCCACCCTGGTCGATGCCCGCTACTCACGCCAGTTCGAAACCGAGGCCGACGACGATGCCGTCGCCTACCTGCGCCGTCAAGGAATCGCCGTCAGCCACTTCGCCGATATCCTCGATCGCCTGCAGTCCTCGCATCTGCCGCAGGAGCAGGGAGGGGGCGAGCGCCAATCTTTCGGCGACCTCTTCTCCACCCACCCAGAAACGCAAAAACGCATCGCCCGCATTCTCGCCGCCCCCTGACAAAAAGGCGGCCCGCAAGCCGCCTTTCCAATCTCGTCCTTTTGCCCCCGGCTACCCTTTGCCGAGCGTCTCTTTCCCCCGCTTCCAGTTGATCGGACAAAGTTCGCCGGTCTGCAGCGCTTCCAGCACCCGCAGCGTTTCATCGACGCTGCGGCCGACCCCCAGGTCATGGACCAACTCATAGCGCAGAATGCCGTTGGGGTCGATGATGTAGAGGCCGCGCAGACTGATCCCCTGCTGCTGGATCAGGATGCCGTAGCGGTTGGCCACCTCCTTGGTGATATCGGAGAGGAGCGGATAGTGGAGGTCGCCCAGTTCGTTGCTGATCCAGGCCAAGTGCGAGAACTTGGAGTCGACGCTGGCGCCGAGGATTTCGGCATTGAGTTTCCTGAACTCCTCATAGCGCTCGTTGAACCCGATGATCTCCGTCGGGCAGACAAAGGTAAAATCGAGAGGGTAAAAGAAAAGTACCACCCACCTCCCCCGGTAGTCCGAAAGGGTGAACTCCTTGAACTCCTTGCCGACCACCCCTTCCATGGTGAAATCGGGCGCCGGTTGACCAACCTGAAGCATAGCGACATTCCTCCTTGGCAAAAATTTTAATCAGTTTAGCCGCCGCCGGAGAGCTGTCAACCTTTAGAAGATAATTTTTGTCTTCTTTCCATGCCCCGGTTTTGACCTGCGATCCGGCCGGGCGATCAGACCCGGGGGCATGCAAAGCGCCCCGACGGCAGGTGCCTACTTCTTCTTGCTGCGCGGATGGGCCTTGTCGTAGACCGCCATCAGCTGATCGACACTGACTTGAGTGTACTTCTGGGTGGTGGAGAGGGAGGCGTGACCGAGCAGTTCCTGGATGGCGCGCAGGTCGGCGCCGCCGTCGAGGAGGTGGGTGGCGAAGGAATGGCGCAGCGTGTGGGGGGTGGCATCCTTGAGCATGCCGGCTTGCAGCAGCTGGGTCTTCAACTGCCGCTGGATGCTGCGGGGGGTGAGCCGGCCGCCGCGGTGGTTGAGAAAGAGCGCCCCTTCCCCGGCCTCGGCGGGGCGCCCTTCCAGATAGCGCTCCAGGGCTTCGCGGGCTTGGCGGCCGATGGGGACGATCCGCTCCTTTCGCCCCTTGCCGACCACCCGCACCAGCCCCTCACCCAGGTCGACGCTGTCGATGTCGAGGCCGGTCAACTCGCTCACCCGCAGCCCGCTGGAGTAGAGCAGTTCGAGGATCGCCCGGTCGCGCAGTTGCCGCTCCTCCCCTCCCGCCTGGTGGTCGAGGAGGCAAAAGGTTTCATCCACCGACAAGGGGCGTGGCAGATATTTTTCCTGTTTCGGGGTGCCGACCAGTTCCCCCGGGTTGACCGTCAACACCCCCTCGCGCACCAGATAGCGGAAAAAAGTGCGCAGTGCCGACAGCTTGCGGCCGATGCTCGATTTCTTGTTGCGCCGGTGCAGCAGCGCCAGATAACGCCGCAGCAGCAGGTGATCGATCTTCTGCACCGCCGCATCCCCCAACCCCCTGGTGCCGGGGTGCTCGTCGAGAAAACGGCAGAATTCTTCCAGGTCGAGACGGTAGGCTTGGCGGGTATGCTCGGAGACATTGCGCTCGATGACCAGATGCCGGTCGAAACCGGCCAGGAACTTCTGCATCTTCCCTCCGGGTAGCTGGCTGGGGTTCGTTGACGCTTCCTTGACCCCATGCCATAATAGTCTGCATTTTCACCTGCCGGGAGGGCGGATGTCTATCATTATCCTGCTTCTGGGGCTACTTCTCGCCCTTTGCGCCGGCGCTGTCGTTCTCAGTAGCACCATCCTCTGGTATGAATGGGGGAACCGCGACCCGGCGTTGCTCGAAGACCGCTGGCAACGCGACCGGCTGCTGTTCGCCGCGCGCTACCTGGGGACGGAGACCTTTCTGCTGTTCCTGACGACGCTGCTGCGCCCATTGGGGTGGCTGAAAAGGGGCGAGGAGCGGGAGAAAGAGGCGGTTTTCGGCCGCACCCCGGTTATCTTGCTGCATGGCCTGTTCCACACCGGCGCCTGCTGGTGGTGGCTGCGGCGGCAACTGCGCCACCGCGGGCTGCCGGTCTTCACCCTCGACCTGCCGCTGTGGCGCGACCCGGCGCCGGCGGTGGAGCAGCTCGCTGCCAAGATCGAGGAGCTGGCCGCCCTCGGGGCACAGCAGGTGCATCTGGTCGGCCATTCCATGGGGGGGTTGATCGCCCGCGCCTGCCTGCGCCGGCCGGCGGTGGCGGCCCGCGTCGGCCGCTGCATTCTGCTCGGCGCCCCCAATGCCGGCTCCCGCCTCGCCCCCTTTGCCATCTCCTACACCGGCCAACTGCTGCTTCCCGGCTCCGACTATCTGCTCGATCTCAACGCCGAACCGCCCCCGCCCCAGGTTCGCTTCACCGCCATCTGCAGCCGCCATGACAACCTGGTGATCCCCTGGGAGAGCGGCCGACTGGAAGGGGCTCGTAACGTCGAACTGGCCGAGGTGGGGCACACCACTCTGCTCTACCACCCGACGGCGTTGGAGATCATCATTGACGAACTGACCGAGGATCTGCCATGACCACCATCGAAGTCACCAGCCGCCGCCCCATGGAGCTGATCGACGTCACCGCCGAAGTGCGCCGGGCCGTGCGCGCCAGCGGCGTCGACACCGGCATCGCCCTGCTGTTTGTTCCCCATACCACGGCGGCGGTCACCATCAACGAAAATGCCGACCCGGATGTGGTCAGCGATCTGCTGATGGAGCTGAACAAGATCGTCCCCCTAGACGACGACTACCGGCACGCCGAAGGGAACAGCGCCGCCCATCTCAAGAGCACCCTGGTCGGGGCGAGCCAGGCGCTGCCGGTGGAGGGGGGAGAGCCGGTTCTCGGGAGATGGCAGGTGATCTACTTCTGCGAGTTCGACGGTCCGCGCCAGCGCTCCCTGCATCTGCAGGTGATCGGCCAATGAAAGAACGCGTCAGTCTGCAGGCGGTCCCCGACTATAGCCGGTCAACCGTCGAGGCCGGTCTGGAGCGGCTGCTGGCCCCCCTCGGGGGGATCGGAGCTTTCGTCCGCCCCGGGATGCGGGTCCTGGTCAAGCCAAACATGCTGGCCGGCAAACCGCCGGAGCGAGCGGTCACCACCCACCCCGAGGTGGTGCGCGGGGTGATCCGCCTGGCCCAGGCCGCCGGCGGGGTCGTCTCCGTCGGCGACTCCCCGGGAGTCGGCTCACCACGCCAGGTCGCCGCCCGCTGCGGCATCCTGGCGGTGATCGAAGAGACCGGCGCCCTCTTCTCCCCCTTTGCTGATTCGGTCGTGGTGCGGCCGGCAGGGAAGACCTTTCACGAACTGGAAGTCGCCCGCGACCTGCTCGAAGCCGACCTGGTCATCAACCTGGCCAAGCTCAAGACCCACCAGATGATGGGGATGACCGGGGGGGTGAAAAACATGTTCGGGGCGGTGGTCGGTATGCGCAAA
>JACZKF010000528.1 GCA_014860175.1 Desulfuromonadales bacterium
TAAGGAGAGCAGCCAATGTTCGGTAACGTCCTGCAGGGGCTCGTCGAAGGGACCGGCGGCGGCATCGGCGCGGTCCTGATGGGGTATGACGGGATTCCCGTCGCCCAGTTCTTCCGCCCGACGCAGGGTCCCGATCTTCAACTGATGGCGGTGGAGTACACCAACATCCTCAAGGAGATCAGGACCGCGGCCGAGATTCTCGACATCGGCCGCACCGAGGAGGTCGCCATCCGCACCGAGAGATACCTGCTGGTGCTGCGCACTCTCACCGACGACTATTTCGTCGCCCTCACCCTCGAGCGGGACGGCAATTTCGGCAAAGGGCGCTACCTGCTCCAGCGCGACGCCAGCGTCCTGCGCGACGCCCTGGCCTGACCCGCCGATGCAGATCCTGGTCCTGCACGGCCCCAACCTCAACCTGCTCGGCACCCGCGAGCCCGAGGTTTATGGCCGCACCACCCTCGACGACATCAACCGGCAGCTGGCGTCTCTGGCCGATGAGCTGCAACTGCAGCTCACCTGCTGTCAGTCCAATCATGAAGGGGTGCTCATCGACCGGCTGCACCAGGCTCGCCAGGACGGGGTGAACGGGATCCTCATCAACCCGGGGGGGCTGACCCATACCAGCGTCGCCTTGCGCGATGCGGTCGCCGCCATCGGCATCCCGACCGTCGAGGTTCACCTGTCCAACATTCACGCCCGCGAGCCTTTCCGCCACCACTCCTACCTCGCCCCGGTCGCCGTCGGCCAGGTCTGCGGCTTTGGCGCCGCCAGCTACCTGCTCGCCCTGCGGGGCTTGGCCGGCCGTCTGCTCACCCCCGACACCGAACGCTGACCTCCGCCATGCGAAACCACCGAGCCCATCAGGTCGATACCCTTCTTGGCGAGCAGCAGCTCGACGCCTGCGTCTTTTTGCATCCGCCGGCCCTGCGCGATCTGTGCGGCTTCACCGGCAGCGACGCGGTACTGGTGGTCTGGCCGCAGGGGGACTGCTTCCTCACCGATTCGCGCTATGTCACCCAGGCCCGCCAGCAGGTGCGCGCCGACGAGATCCGCCAGTACGCGGTGAAGGTCGACGCCATTGCCGAGCTGCTGCGCCAGCGGGGGGCCAGACGGATCGGCTTCGAGGCCGAGACGCTGGTCTTCGCCATCCTGCAGCGGCTGCGGGACAAGGGGCCGGAAGGGGCCGAGTGGGTGGCGCTGGACAAGCCGCTGTCGCGCCTGCGGGGGATCAAGGAGCAGGCGGAGATCGCCGCCATGGAGAAGGCGGCGCTCCTCAATTACGAGGCCTTTGAAGAGATCCTCCCCTTGCTGCGCCCCGGGGTGCGCGAGTCGGAGATCGCCCTGGCGCTGGAGTTTGCTCTCCGTCGGCGCGGCGGCGAAGACAAGGCCTTCGACTTCATCGTCGCTTCCGGCCCCCGGGGGGCGCTCCCCCACGGCGTCGCCGCCGATCGGGAACTGGCCGGCGGCGAGCTGGTCACCCTCGATTTCGGCACCCGCGTCGACGGCTATTTTTCCGACGAGACGGTCACCGTCGCCCTTGGCCCAGTCTCCGACCAGCTGCGCCAGATCTACGATACCGTCCTGCAGGCCCACGATCTGGCCCTGGCCGCCGTCCGCCCCGGGGTGAGCCTGCGGCAGATCGACGCCGTCGCCCGCGACTTCATCGCCGCCCGCGGCTACGGCGACTACTTCGGCCACGGGCTGGGGCACGGGGTCGGGCTGGAAGTCCATGAATACCCGACCCTCTCCCCTCGCTCCGAGGATTCGGCCGAGGAGGGGATGGTCTTCACCATCGAGCCCGGGATCTACATCCCCGACCTCGGCGGGGTGCGGCTCGAAGACATGGTCGTCGTCACCACCGGCGGCTGCCGGGTGTTGACCAAGATCGACAAAGCGTTCAGGAATTTTAAATTTTAAATTTTAAATTTTGAATTTTGAATTTAATTCAAAATCAAGAATTCAAAATTCAAAATTACCCAACAAGGAGGAACACCTAGTGGACATTAAAGACCTCAAGACTCTGATCAAAATGGTAACCGATACCGACATCACTGAATTCGAAATGGAAAGCGCTGACGAGAAAGTCATCATCAAGCGGAGCAAGGGGCAGGAGATCATCCATATGACCGCTCCGGCTCCGGTCTATGCCGCGCCGGCACCCTCCGCACCCCTTCCGGGCGCCGCGGCCCCGGCGCCGGTGGTGGCGCCGGTGAACGACAAATACGAGACCATCACCTCCCCCATCGTCGGCACCTTCTACCGGGCTCCGGCCCCCGACGCCGACCCCTACGTCCAGACCGGCCAGGTGGTGGAAAAGGGGAAGACCCTCTGCATCATCGAAGCGATGAAGCTGATGAACGAGATCGAAGTCGAATTCAAGTGCAAGGTGATCGAGGCGCTGAAGGAAAACGCCCAGCCGGTGGAGTTCGGCGACGCCCTGTTCCTGGTCGAACGCCTTTAGGCTGATGAAAAACGCCCATCTGCGGCGTTGTCCTCATCCTTCGTCAACGACGTACCTTTCGGTACGCCTTATTCCTCAGGATTTCGTCCGCCTTGCATCTGGACATTTTTGCTCAGCCTGAGGAAAACTGAATCCCGACTTCTGGCTCCTGCTTCTCTTTTTGGAGAAACGCATGTTTCATAAAATATTGATCGCCAACCGCGGAGAGATCGCCCTGCGGATTATCCGCGCCTGCAAGGAACTGGGCATCAAGACGGTGGCGGTGCATTCGGACGCCGACAGCGAATCGCTGCACGTCAAGCTGGCCGACGAGAGCATCTGCATCGGCCCGGCACCGAGCGCCAAAAGCTACCTGAACATGAAGGCCATCATCAGCGCCGCCGAAGTGACCGACGCCGACGCCATTCACCCCGGCTACGGTTTTCTCTCGGAGAACGCCGAGTTCGCCGAAATCTGCGGCAAATGCGGCATCACCTTCATCGGCCCGACGCCGGAGAACATGCGGCTGATGGGGGACAAGATCAGCGCCCGGCAGACGGTGACCGCCGCCGGCGTCCCGATCCTCCCCGGCACCAAGGACGCGGTGAAGTCCGCCGACGAGGCGACGAAGATCGCCGCCAAGATCGGCTACCCGGTGATCATCAAGGCGACCGCCGGTGGCGGCGGCCGGGGGATGAAGGTGGTGCACTCCCCCGCCTC
>JACZKF010000529.1 GCA_014860175.1 Desulfuromonadales bacterium
GACCCTGCAGGTGGGGGAGCTGGCCCTGCAGGTCATCCATCTGCCGGGGCACTCGCCCGGGGGAATCGGCCTGCTGATCGGGGGGCATCTGTTTTGCGGTGACGTGCTGTTCGCCGACTCCATCGGCCGCACCGACCTGCCGGGTGGCGATTTCGACCTGCTGGTCGGCGGCATCCGGGAAAAACTGCTGGTGCTGCCCGATGACACCGTCGTCCACCCGGGGCACGGCCCGGAGACGACCATCGGCCGGGAGAAGCGGCACAACCCGTTTTTGAAGTGATTGGACAAAAATAGGACCTATGGGTCCTATAAGACCTATGGAATTTCAAGTCCGAGGAGCAGTCATGTTGCAGGGGAAAAAGATCGTTCTCGGGGTCTGTGGCGGTATCGCCGCCTACAAGGCGGCGGAGCTGGTGCGGCTGTACGTCAAGGCGGGAGCCGAGGTGTTCGTGATCATGACGGCGGCGGCCCGGGAGTTCGTCACCCCGCTGACGTTCCAGACTCTCTCCGGCAACCCGGTGCATACCGAGCTGTTCAACCTGATCCAGGAGCGGGAGATCGGTCATATCGCCCTGGCCGACCGGGCCGATCTGTTCGTGGTGGCGCCAGCCACTGCCAACCTCATCGGCAAGCTGGCCAACGGCCTGGCCGATGACCTCCTCTCGACCACCCTGATGGCGACCCGGGCACCGGTTCTGCTGGCACCGGCGATGAACGTCAACATGTACGAAAATCCCGTTTACCAGCAAAACGAAGCCAAGCTCCGGGCGGTCGGCTACCATCTGCTGGCGCCGGTCACCGGTTTTCTCGCCTGCGGTTGGGAAGGGAAGGGGAAGCTGCCGGAGCCGGCCGCCATTGTCGAGGAGACGCTGCGGCTGCTCACCCCCCAGGATCTGGCCGGCGAGACGGTGCTGGTGACGGCCGGCCCGACCCGCGAGGATATCGACCCGGTACGCTATCTCAGCAACCGCTCCTCCGGCCGCATGGGTTTCGCCGTCGCCCGGGCGGCCCGCCTGCGCGGTGCCCGGGTGGTGCTGGTTGCCGGCCCTACCGCTTTGCCGGTGCCGGCAGGGGTGGAGGTGGTGCCCGTCACCAGTGCCCAGCAGATGCGGGCGGCCGTTCTGGCTCGCTTCCCGGAGGCGACGATTGTCATCAAGGCGGCCGCCGTGGCCGATTTTCGACCGGCGCAGCAGGCCCCACAGAAGATCAAGAAGAAGGAGGCCGAGCTGGTGCTGTCGCTGGAGAAGAACCCGGATATCCTGGCGGAGCTGGGGGGGGAGAAAGGGGGCCGGCGGCTGGTCGGCTTCGCCGCCGAAACCGCCGATCTGGGGGAGAATGCCCGCAAGAAGTTGATGGAAAAGAACCTCGACTTGGTGGTGGCCAATGACGTCAGCCGGGAAGGGGCCGGCTTCGATGTGGAGACCAATATCGTCCGGCTGCTGTTTCGCGATGGGCGGGTAGAGGATCTGCCGCAACTGTCCAAAGAGGAGGTCGCCCACCGGCTCCTCGACCGGGTGCGCGACCTGCCGGTGCCAGGTCAGTAGCCCGACAGCAACTCCAGCAGGCGGTCGGGTTCGGTGATCCCCTGGCGGAACTTGGGTTTGAGCTGCCGTAGAATCGATTCGGCCTCCTCCGCCGGCAGTTTGCCGTCAAGCCAGAGCAGGTTGAGGTTTTTGCGGATCAGCTTGGCCGTCTGCAGAGCCCGTTCTCCCGTCGGGTCAGCCCGCCAGAAAGGGCTTTTCTCCTCCTCCAGCAGCAGGTTGAAAGCGGCCTCCTTGGCCAGGTCGAAATACTCCTCGCGCCCTTCGAGGGTGTACTTCGACACCCGGGAGAGGGAGCGCAGCATCTTCTGATACTGCTGCAGGCGGCTGAGCAGGAGCAGGGAGTTGAACAGCCGCTTGTTGGTGTTGAAGGAAAAAATGGTGTTCGAAAGGACGCTGCGCATCAAGGCATCGTTGTCCTGGAAGTTCTTGCGGGCGATGGTGCGGGCCACGCTCCAGATCTGGTCGTCGACCCCGGCCTCGAAACGCATCTCCCAGTAGGCATGCTGCAGCAGGATGGTGTTGAAGGTGCGCACCATTTTGAACGGCACGAAGTAGGAGTGAGCAATGGTGTCGGCCGCCAGGTGGACCAGGTAGCCGTAGGCGCAGGCCTTCTGGTGGTCGGTGCTGGCCGCCTGCAGGATCTTGTTCCCCATCCGCCAGGAATGGCAATGGTTCAGATAATGGGTGAATTTTTTCCCCAAAGTGATGTCGGCGCTGATACATCCGTACAGAAAGTCCTGGGGGAAAGCGGTCAGCAGCCCTTGCAGATTCGGCGACAGGGCCGAAAGATTGTTCAGGACATGGGCGCCGACCTGCAGATGTACCCCAATTCCCCAAGCCAGGGCTTCGGTCGGACTCAGCAGCAACAGGACCAGGGTCAGGGCAAATATCGGCAAATTGAGCCTCGATGGTCCAGGGTTTAATTACAAAGATAGTGCAGCCTGCCATGGATGTAAAGACGTCGTCATGACTGACAGCCTTCGCCGCGAACTGCAGGAGACCTTTGCCCAGGCGCGCGCGCTCTTTGAAGAGCTGCGCATCCTCGGCCAGGAGGAGGTTGCCCTCCCCATACTC
>JACZKF010000530.1 GCA_014860175.1 Desulfuromonadales bacterium
AAGCTCGGGGCGATCGCGCTGCTCTACCGAGGCGTAAAAAGCGTCGAGATCCAAGTGAACAATTTTTCTCTCGTGCATCTTATCCGGCCATTATCGCGGTTTAGGGTCGTCACCCTGGTTGATCTTTGCCGGCGCCCATGATAGAAAATGGCCACCCTTTCCCCCTGGAGCCATGGCATGACCCCTTTGTTCAAACCGATCCGACCCAAAAAAATAGCCGAGGAGATCGTGATTCAGATCAAGAATCTGATCGCCCGCGGCCAACTCAAGCCGGGGCAAAAGGTCCCATCCGAACGGGAGTTGGCGGCGATGCTGGGGGTGAGCCGCCCATCGGTCCGGGAGGCGATCACCGTGCTCGAGGCGATGGGGATGGTCGAATCGAGGCAGGGGGGGGGCACCTTCGTTCGCTCTCTGACCGAAATGACCATCACCGAGCCGCTCTCGACCATGGTAGAGAATGACCCCCGCCTGCTGCACGCCCTGGCAGAAGTCCGCGTCGGGCTGGAGAGCTGGTCGGCGTACCTGGCAGCCGGTCGGGCTACCGAGGAGGACATCGCCCAGCTCCGGGGCTTTGTCGACGAGATGGATCGCCAGGCGGTCCGGGGGGTCTGGGATGCCGACATCGACGCCAGCTTCCATTATGCCATCACCGCGGCGGCGCACAACACCATACAGCTTCACGTTCTCGATTCGATCCAATCGTTGTTCCACGCCACGATTCAGGCGGCCCTCAAAGAGTTTTACCGCAGCCCGGAGGCGGTGGAAACCTTGCGCCATCATCACCGTACGATCCTGGAGGCCATTGCCCGCCACGATCCGGAAGGGGCCCGCCAGGCCATGCTCAATCACCTGAAAATGGTGGAGGCGAAGATGGCTCAGCTGGAGGAGCGGCAGAGGTAATAGCAGACCAGGGATAATAAAAGGGGCGGTCCCAGCAGGGCCGCCCCTTTTATTTTACGCGGGTGGAGGAGCGGTCAATGACCCCGCGCAACCCCTTTACCAGCCACCTGAATGCGGATCATGGCCCGCTCGAGAGCGGCCTGCATGGCGGCGAATTCCTTGTCTTCCGGGGTGAGTTGCTGCAAGGCCGCTTCGGCCCGGCCGAGAGCCGCCTTGGCCCGTTCGAGGTCGATTTCGTCGGCCGGCTCGGCGGTCTCCACCAGCACCGTGACCGTATCGTTCTCAACCTCGACGAAGCCCCAATTGACCGCCACATGATAAACCGCCGACCCTTGCCGGTAGGACAGTTCACCAATCCGCAAGGTGGTGAGCATGGGGGTGTGGCCAGGGAGGATGCCGAACTCGCCAACGGCCCCGGGGGCGGTCACTTCCGTCACCTCTTGGGAGAGAATGTGTTTGTAAGGGGTGACCATTTCCAGTCTAAGCTTGTCTGCCATATCGTTTCCCTTGTCCAGGCGCCCCTGGTGGGTACCCCGGAGCAGGCCCGCGGCTGCCCCGGTATGGACCTTGTTTACGCCGCCAGTTTCTTAGCTTTTTCGAGCACTTCTTCGATGGTTCCGACCATGTAGAAGGCCTGCTCGGGGATGTCGTCGTATTTGCCGTCGACGATCTCCCGGAAGCCGCGGATGGTGTCCTTGAGTTCGACGTATTTGCCGGGGGCGCCGGTGAAGGCTTCGGCGACATGGAACGGCTGTGACAGGAAGCGCTGGATCTTCCGGGCCCGGGCAACCACCAGTTTATCCTCTTCCGACAGCTCATCCATGCCGAGAATAGCGATGATGTCCTGCAGATCCTTATAGCGCTGCAGCACATACTGGATGTCACGGGCGCACTTGTAATGCTCCTCGCCGACGACCGTCGGGTCAAGAATGCGGCTGGTCGAGTCGAGCGGGTCGACGGCCGGATAGATGCCGAGCTCGGCGATCTGCCGGGAGAGGACGGTGGTGGCGGCAAGGTGGGCAAAGGCGGTTGCCGGCGCCGGGTCGGTGAGGTCGTCGGCGGGGACATAGATCGCCTGCACCGAGGTAATCGACCCTTTGTTGGTGGTAGTGATGCGCTCCTGCAGCTCCCCCATCTCGGTGGAGAGGGTCGGCTGGTAACCGACGGCGGAGGGGATCCGGCCAAGCAGCGCCGAAACTTCCGAACCGGCCTGGGTGAAGCGGAAAATATTGTCGACGAACAGCAGCACGTCCTGCCCTTCCTCGTCGCGGAAGTACTCGGCCACGGTAAGGGCGGAGAGGGCGACGCGGGCGCGGGCGCCGGGCGGCTCGTTCATCTGGCCATAGATCAGCGCGGCCTTGTCGAGAACGCCGGAGTCCTTCATCTCATGCCACAGATCGTTCCCCTCGCGGGTACGCTCCCCAACCCCGGCAAAGACGGAAAAGCCGCCATGCTGCTTGGCGATATTGTGGATCAGTTCCATGATCAGAACGGTTTTGCCGACGCCGGCACCGCCAAACAGCCCGATTTTGCCGCCACGGGCATAAGGGGCGAGCAGGTCAACGACCTTGATCCCGGTTTCGAAAGCTTCAACCTTGGTCGACTGATCGACAAACAGCGGGGTCGGGCGATGGATCTCCCAGTAGTTCTCGGTGACCACCGGACCGGCTTCATCGACCGGCTCGCCGACCACATTGAGAATCCGGCCGAGGGTCGGGCGACCGACCGGCATGACGATCTGCTTGCCGGTGTCGAGGACCTCTTGACCGCGCACCAGACCGTCGGTCGAATCCATGGCGATGGTCCGCACGGTATTCTCGCCGAGATGCTGGGCGACCTCGACAACCAGGTTCCACTCCCCGGCGCCAAGGGAAGGGTTGGTGATCTTCAGCGCATGGTAGATCTCCGGGAGTTTACCGGCATCGAATTCCACGTCGACTACGGGTCCGATGACCTGTGTGACTCTACCTTTATTCATAACGAACCGTTCCTCCTTTTTCCCACCCCTGAGCAGGACTGGGGATCATGCGTGTCGGTTTATTTGATGGTTTCGGCGCCGGAGATGATTTCCATCAGCTCTTTGGTGATGGCCGCCTGCCGGGCCCGATTGTAGACCAGGGTCAGCTTGCCGATCATCTCGGAGGCGTTTTTGCTGGCACTGTCCATGGCACTCATCCGGGCGCCATGCTCGGAAGCGACCGATTCGAGCAGGGCACGGAAGATCTGTACCTCCACATGCTTCGGCAGGACCTGACCGAGAACCTCGGCGCGGCTCGGCTCGTACAGGTAATCGGCGACGTAAACCTCGCTTTCGACCTGCCGCGGGATCACCGGCAGCAGTTTGCTGACGGTCACGTCCTGAGAGATGGCGCTGCGAAAGGCGTTGTAGACCAGGAAGACGGCGTCGTAGTTCTCGGCCTCGTAGCCGGCGACGATCTCCTGCCCCAGCAGGGCGGCAGTGCTGTAGGAGATGCTGCCGACGATGTTCTCGTACACCTTGCCGAGGGGTATTCCCCGCGCCCGGAGGTACTCCTTACCCTTGCGGCCGATGACCATCAGGTCATAGCCTTCATAGCCTTCTGCGTTGTCTCGGATAAACCGCTCGGCCGCCTTGGAGACGTTGACATTGAAGCCGCCGCACAGACCGCGGTCGGCGGTCACCAGCACCACCAGGGCGCGGCCGCGGCCGCGTTCCTGCAGCAGCGCATGACCGTCGCTCTCCTCCCGCGCCGCCAGATTGGAGAGGACCTCCAGCATCTTGTTGGCGTAGGGGCGGGCCGCCACCACGGCATCCTGGGCCCGCCGCAGTTTGGCGGCGGAGACCATTTTCATTGCCTTGGTGATCTGTCGGGTGTTCTTGACCGAGGCGATCCGCTTCTTGATTGCCTTCAGATTTGCCATCTGTCCAACCTTTATTTACGTCGCCTCAGGCGACGAACTGGGCCTTGAATTCCTCGAGGGCGGCTTTGATGCGGCCGTCCAGGTCGGCGTCGATCGCCTTCTTCTGCCGCAGGTCGGTGAGGAGCTGGCCGTGCCGGCTCTCCAGAAACGAGGTGAGCTCGATTTCATAGCGACGAAGGACCGCGACCGGGTACTGGTCGATGAAGCCGTTGTTGGCGGCATAGACGATCAAGACCTGTTTCTCGACCGGCACCGGCTTGTACTGGGGCTGCTTGAGGATTTCGACCAGGCGGGCGCCGCGGGCCAATTGACGCTGGGTGGCGGCGTCGAGGTCGGAGCCGAACTGGGCAAAAGCGGCCATCTCCCGGTACTGGGCCAGAGCCAGACGCAGGGTGCCGGCGACCTGCTTCATCGCCTTGATCTGAGCCGAGCCACCGACGCGGGAGACCGAGAGACCGACGTTGATGGCCGGGCGGACGCCGGAGTAGAACAGGTCGGTCTCGAGGAAGATCTGCCCATCGGTGATGGAGATGACGTTGGTCGGAATGTAGGCCGAGACGTCGCCCGCCTGGGTCTCGATGATCGGCAGCGCCGTCAGTGAGCCGCCACCGAGAGAATCGTTGAGCTTGGCGGCCCGCTCGAGCAGGCGGCTGTGCAGATAAAAGACGTCGCCCGGGTAGGCCTCGCGTCCGGGCGGGCGGCGCAGCAGCAGCGACAGCTGGCGATAGGCAACCGCCTGCTTGGACAGATCGTCATAGATCATCAGGGCGTGACGACCGCTGTCACGGAAAAACTCGCCCATGGTGACCCCGGTGTAGGGGGAGATGAACTGCAGGGGGGCCGGGTCGGAAGCGGTGGCGGCCACGACGATGGTGTAGTCCATGGCGCCGTGCTGCTTGAGCTTGTCGACCACCTGGGCCACCGTCGAGCGTTTCTGCCCGATGGCGACATAGATGCAGATGACGTTCTGCCCCTTCTGGTTGATGATGGTGTCGAGGGCGACGGCGGTCTTGCCGGTCTGGCGGTCGCCGATGATCAGCTCGCGCTGGCCGCGGCCGATGGGGACCATGGCGTCGATGGCCTTGAGGCCGGTCTGCATCGGCTCGTGGACCGACTTGCGGGCGACGATGCCGGGGGCTTTGATCTCCACCTGGCGGTATTCCTGGGTGGCGATGTCGCCCAGGCCGTCGATCGGAATGCCGATGCCATTGACGACACGGCCCACCAGCGCCTCACCGACCGGGACCTGGACGATGCGCTCGGTGCGCTTGACCGTGTCCCCTTCCTTGATATGTTCGAAATCGCCGAGAATGGCGGCACCGACGTTGTCTTCTTCCAGGTTGAGCACCATCCCCATGGTCCCGCCTGGGAATTCCAGCAGCTCGCCGGCCATCGCCTTGTCCAGGCCGTGGATGCGGGCGATACCGTCACCGATGGAGATAATGGTGCCGGTTTCGCTAACTTCCACCTCGCGGCCGAAGTTCTCGATCTGCTTCTTGATGATGGCGCTGATCTCTTCTGCTCTGATTTCCATAGGACTATCTCACCCCTTCTGTAATGTCTCTTCAAGCCGTTTGAGCTGAGTCTTCAGGCTGCCATCGAAGAGCCGGCCGCCTACCTCGACCTGCAGGCCGCCGATCAGCGACGGATCGACCTGCGCCTTGAGCTCCACTTTTTTCCCGGTCTGTCGCTCCAAAGATGTACGGATCGCCTGATGCTGCCCCGCTTCCAAAGAAGTGGCGGCGGTTACCAGGGCCCGCACCACGCCCGAGAGCTCATCTGCCAACCGGCGAAAGTCCGCTTCGATTTCCGCCAGATAAGAGAGCCGCCCCTTGGCCAGCAGCAGGCCGAGAAAATTGCGCATCTCCGTCGAAACCTGCAGCAGCTCAGCAAGATCGGTCAGCAGCGCCCCCTTTTTCTCCGGCGCGAAAGTGGGGCTCTCCATCAACAGACGCAAGGGTGCCTGCGCGACGAAAATGGCGCTCACCTGCGCCAGCTCGGCCCCAAAAAGCTCGACCATCTGCCGTTCGGCCCCGAGTTCGACCAGCGCCTTGGCATATCGTTTGGAAATCGCGCTCAATGTAATTCTCCCACTTTCTTCATGTACTCACTGACCAGCCGCTCCTGGTCCTGGGGGGTGATCTTCTGCCGGACCAGGTCCTCGGCAATCTCCACCGCCAGTCGTGCCGCTTCCCGCCGCAGCTCGGAACGGGCTCGGCCAACTTCGCTGGCAGCGGTACGCTCGGCATCAAGACGGATCTTCTCAGCCATCTCCCGGGCACTGGCGAGGATTTTCTCCCGCTCCACTTCCCCTTCACGGCGGATGTCGGCATAGATGGTTTCGATCTCCGCCTCGGCCTGGCTCAGCTTGCGGTCATATTCGGCAAAGCGGGCTTCGGCGTCGGTACGGGTGGCCTGGGCCTGGAGGAGGCTCTTTTCGATCCCCTCGCGCCTGCCGGCCAGACCCTTGCGGATCGGCTTGGTCAGAAAGTAGGCGAGCAGACCGAAAGTCACCGTGAAGTTGAAGACCCGGAAGAGAAAGTCCCGCAGCAGGACCCCGCTGTCGACGTGGTGGCCGTCGACGGCCGCCGTGGCGGCCGCGGCCAACGCCAAAAAAGCCAGGGCGGCGACAGTGGTGACGATCTGCTGGCGGCTGGGCTTAGCGGCAAGACGCGTTCTCATACAGTTCTCCCCAGCACCTTGGCAGCGATCTGGCCGGCCAGGGCCTTGGTCTCGCTGCTCAGAGCGCGGCGGGCCAGCTCCGTTTCCTCAGCGACCTGGTTTTTGATATTCTGGATGAAGCCGGCGGCCTGCTCACGAGCCTGGCCGAGGGTCCGTCCCTCCTCCTCCAGCGCCTGCTGACGCAGTGCCAGCTTCTCCTGGTTACCTTTGAGTTTGGCCGTCTGCAAACGCTCCTGGTAGCGGCTCATCTTCTCGCCGATCCGCGTTTCCAGCTCTTTGGCTCGGCTCAACGAACCGTCAATATTTTCCCGCCGTTGTTCCAGCAGCCGGCGCAGCGGCCGGTACAGCAGGAAGTTCAAAACCAGCAGCAGAACCAGAAAATTGGCAAATTGAAGAAAAAGCGTCCAATTCAACTCGATCACGGAGATACCTCGTTTGATTGCTAACGGGGGGTCGAATCTTCAGACACTGGAGCAGTTCGAAGATGATTAAAAAGCGAAGTCCCGGGCCGGAAGGCAAAACAGGGGATTGGTATCATATGCCCTGGACTATGTCAAGGTTCTTCTCGCAGATTTTCCCTCGGAAGGTAATATCCGATCATTTACGCACGAACAGGGCCCCCTTTTTTTCTGCCTCGGCGGCGGGCAGCCCTTCACCTTTCATCACCAGGGTGCTATTGAGGATCACCCCTTCTTCCACCACCAGCACCGGGGTTTCGATCGACCCCTCGACATTGGCCGGGGCGCGCAGTTCCACCCGGTGAGTCGCTTTGATGTTCCCTTTGAACCGGCCGCTCAGAATTAACGTCCCGACGTTGACTTCCGCCTGCAAGTCGGCGGTTTTGCCGGCGATGAGGGTGTCACGGGAGGTAATCTCCCCGCGGAACGTGCCGTCCAGACGAACGATTTCATCGAACAGCAGCTTACCTTCAAACTGACTGCCAGGGCCCAGAAAGGCCTTGATCTCACTCTTTTCGATCGGGGTCTCTTTTTTCATCGGGTTGTCCTTCCTACCGAACATGGAATGAATGCCCCCCACAGGTCAGGAGATACCCAGGATGGCCAGCAGTCGGTCCAGATCCTGAGGAGTGTAATAGGCAATCTCGATTTTCCCCCCTTTGCCCCGGGTCTGAATCTTTACCTGCGTCCCCAAGGCGCGTTTGAGTTCCCCGGCCAGATGCACCAGTTCGGGGTCGGCCTGCTTCGGCTTCGGCTTCGGACGGGAGATGCCGAAATTGCGGATTTTTTTCACCAGGGCTTCGGTTTCCCGCACCGAGAGCTGTTTCAACGTGACCTGATCCCGGGCCTCCAGCAGATCCTCCTCGTTGTCGAGGGAGAGGAGGGCACGGGCGTGCCCCATGCTCAGGCGCGTGGCAATGACATCGTCACGCACCGACTCCGGCAACCTTAGCAGGCGCACCGAATTAGCCACCGTCGAGCGCTCTTTGCCGACCCTTTTAGCGACCTCTTCCTGGCTGAGGTCAAAGGAGTCCATCAGGTTGCGAAAGGCCTCGGCTTCCTCGATCGGGTTGAGATCCTCGCGCTGGATATTCTCGATCAGCGCCATCTCCAGCGCCCAGTCTTCCGAGACATCCTGGATGACTACCGGCACTTCCAGCAGACCCGCCTTCTGGGCGGCCCGCCAGCGCCGCTCACCGGCAATGATCTGGTAGTGGTCGTCCTGGCGGCGCACCACCAGCGGCTGGATGATCCCCTTCTCCCGCACCGAAGCGGCCAATTCGGCCATCTTCTCGTCATTGAAAGACTTGCGTGGCTGGCGCGAATGGGGGCGCAGCTCTTCCACCGGGCAGAGGAAATATTTACGCCCCTCCTGGGAGGCCGAATTCAGCAAAGCCCCGATCCCCTTACCGAGTGAAGGACGCTTAACCATAGTGATTCCCTGTTTCGATGATCTCCTTGGCCAGTTCCAGATAGGCGACCGCGCCGCGGGAGGTGATGTCATAGAGCAGGACCGGGAGGCCATGGCTGGGGGCTTCCGACAGTCGCACATTGCGAGGGATGACGGTGCGAAACACCTGGCTGGTAAAATGACTGCGGATCTCGTCGCTAACCTGGTGGGAGAGGTTGTTGCGGGAATCAAACATGGTAAGAAGGATGCCGCGCACCTGCAGACGAGGGTTAATCTCTTTTTGGACCAGGGCAATGGTTTTGAGCAGCTGACTCAAACCCTCCATCGCATAGTATTCACACTGCAGCGGGATGAGTACCGCATCGGCGGCCGTCAAGGCATTGACGGTCAGTAGCCCGAGAGAGGGGGGGCAGTCGATCAGAATGTAGTCGTAGTCCCCTCGGATCTCTTCCAACACCCCAAGCAGCTTTCGTTCCCGGGCCAGAGCCGTGATCAGCTCGATCTCGGCACCGATCAGGTCGGTGTTGGAGGGCAACACATCGAGATGCTGCAGAGCGGAATGGATGCGGACCTCGGCGGCCGTCGCCTCCCCCAGCAGGGCGTGGTAAATGGTCCGAGCGGATGACCCCTTGTCGAGGCCCAATCCGCTGCAGGAGTTGGCCTGCGGATCCATGTCGACCAGCAAGGTGCGCTTTTCCGCCGCCGCCAGCGAGGCGGCCAGATTCACGGCTGTCGTGGTCTTGCCCACCCCGCCCTTCTGATTGGCGATGGCATAAATATGAGCCATTCTGCACGTCTCCTTCAGGGCCGGGCGCACAGCCTAACATAACCGGCTGCGGCTGAAAAGGGAAAATACCGAAGCTGCGGCCTACCCCCAGATCGGGTGGTTGGCGCAGAGAAACGCCCCATATCTGGGTTGGTTACTGAACCCGGCGCAGGACGATCAGCGTTCGCTCCGCTCTCGAGACGGGGAGGCGCAACCGGTGCAGGTCCGTCGATTCCAGACCGACCGCCGCCAACTGCGGCCGGGACTCGGCCAATTCACGCCCCCCTTCCGGCCCTTTCATCGCCAGGAGGAACCCTCTTGGGGCGAGACAGGGGAGAGCGTGCCGGGAAAAGTCGGTCAGGGAGGCGAAAGCGCGGGAGACAATGAGGTCGAAGCCGGCCTGGAACCCCGGTCGTGCCGGCAACGCCTCGGCCCGCTCGTGCAGCGCTTCGGCTTGGCTCAGCCCCAGGGCGCGGAGTGCATGTCGTTGGAAAGCAATCTTCTTGCCAACCGCATCGACGGAGACCAGCCGCAGCTCGGGGCGAGCCAACTGCAGAGGGATGCCGGGGAACCCTCCGCCGGAGCCGAGGTCGAGCAGGCGTGGGGCCGCCGGCAGCAATGGCAGCGGAGTCAGGGAGTCGAGGAGATGTTTTTCGATCGCCTCCCGCGGGTCGGTAATCGCCGTCAGATTGCTGCGCCGGTTCCAGCGCATCAGTTCATCGAGGAACCAGAGAAGTTGTGGCAACGCTCCTGGCGGGACGCGCAGGTTGAGGGCCCGCAGACCATCGGCCAGAAAGGCCAGCCGATCGAATTCAGCCATGGCGCAGCAGCACGGAGAGGATGGTCACCGCCGCCGGGGTCACCCCCGGGATCCGCGACGCCTGGCCAAGGGTGCGGGGTCTCCCCTGGCGGAGCTTTTCCCGGACTTCGGTGGAAAGTCCGAGCACCCGGTCGTAGTCGAGATCGGCGGGGAGCAGCTGATTTTCGGCGCGTCGAAAACGCTCCACATCTTCCCGCTGGCGGCGGATATACCCCTCGTACTTGACCGCCACCTCCAGTTGCTGGCGGGCGGCAGGGTCAAGGGCCTGCAGCTCCGGATCGAGGAACAACAGATGATCCAATTCGATTTCCGGCCGCCGCAGCAACTCTTCCAGGGTGGGACCGCTGCGCAGCTCGCCAAGCCCCAGGCGCAGGCAAGATGTTTGATCCGAGGGGGAAAGACGGCGCTGGCCGAGGATCTCCAGACCCCTTTCGACCGCCGCCACCTTTTGTTCGAAGCGGCGCCAGCGCTCTTCACCGATCAGACCGACCTGATGGCCAAGGGGCGTCAGTCGCTGATCGGCATTATCTTCCCGCAGCAACAGGCGGTACTCGGCGCGCGAGGTGAACATCCGGTACGGCTCTCGGGTCCCCAGATTAACCAGATCGTCCACCAGGACGCCGAGATACCCCTGGTCCCGGCCGATCATCACCGGTGCTCGGCCGGTCACCTGCAGGGCGGCATTGAGGCCGGCCAGGAGACCCTGGGCGGCCGCTTCCTCATAACCGGAGGTCCCGTTGACCTGGCCGGCATGGTACAGCCCCCGCACCTCCTTGGTCTCCAGGGTCGGGTACAACTGGTCCGGATCGACATAGTCGTATTCGATGGCATACCCCGGACGCATGATTTCCACCTGCTCCAACCCGGGGATGGTTCGCAGAAAAGTGAGTTGCACGTCGGGAGGGAGAGACGTCGAAACTCCGTTCGGATAAACTTCGGCGCAGTCGAGCCCTTCTGGCTCGAGAAACACCTGGTGGCGCTCCTTGTCCGGAAACCGCACCACCTTATCTTCAATGGACGGGCAATAGCGGGCGCCGACGCCTTCGATCACCCCGGCGTACAGCGGAGAGCGGTCGAAACCGCTGCGGATGACCGCGTGGGTCTGCTCGTTGGTCCAAGTGATGTGACACGGCAGCTGACGGCCGGTGATCGCCACGGTATCGGCCGAAAAGGGGAGGGGGGGATCATCGCCGAACTGCGCCTCGAGGCCGGAAAAATCGATAGTGCTCCGATCCAGGCGAGCCGGGGTCCCGGTCTTCAGTCGCCCCACTCGAAAACCGAGGAGACGCAACTGATCCGAGAGCCCCTCCGAAGAGGGTTCACCGGCCCGGCCACCGGCGTAATTATTGAGCCCGACGTGGATCAACCCGCGCATGAAGGTGCCGGTAGTCAGAATCACCGTTTCGCCGGAGAACGTCACCCCTTCGCGGGTTTCGACCCCAACCACCCGCTCGCCAGCCAGCAACAGCCGATGCACCGCCCCTTGCTTGAGGTCGAGCTTGGGGGTCGTCTCCACCACCCGCTTCATTCGGGCGGCATACTGGCGGCGATCGGCCTGGGCCCGCGAGGCGCGCACCGCCGGCCCTTTCCTGGTATTCAGGATGCGAAACTGGATGCCGGTGGCGTCAATATTGCGGGCCATTTCTCCCCCCAAGGCGTCGATCTCCTTGACCAGATGCCCTTTCGCCAAGCCACCGATGGCCGGGTTGCAAGACATTTGAGCCACCGCATCGAGGTGCAGGGTGAGCAAGAGGGTGCAACAGCCGAGGCGGGCCGCAGCGAGAGCGGCTTCACAACCGGCATGCCCGGCGCCGACGACGATGACCTGATAACTTTTGCCGTATGTTGACATCGCTCTAACCGCCTGCTGAATCGTGGTTTTCTTCGGCTGTTCCACGTGGAACAGCCGTTATTTGCCTATACAGAAACGAGAGAAAATAAGATCCAGAACTTCGTCGGGAGTGGTCTCGCCGGTGATCTGACCCAGAGCGCTCAGCGCCTCACGGGTCTCCAAAGCCAGCAGTTCGGGCGCGAGCTCACACCTTAACCCGTCAGCGACCCGTTCCAGAGAACCGGCAGCCCGAACCAGAGCCTCGCGGTGGCGACGATCGGAAAGGAGAACCGATTCCAGATTCTCGCAGCCAGCATCACCTAACATCGTGGTATGGATCGCCTGGCGCAACTCTTCCATACCGCTGCCGGCCTTGGCCGAAACAATCACCTGGGGAAGGGTCGCGAAGGGG
>JACZKF010000531.1 GCA_014860175.1 Desulfuromonadales bacterium
CGGCAGGGTCATAGCGCAACCGGATCCGCAACAGCGGCTCTACGGTACTTTGGCCACCGTTGCCTTGGGGGTGGCGGCCGGCGCAGATGCAGCAGGACACCGACTATCGCGACCTGTTGGGGGAGATTCTGGCCTGGCTGCGGCAGGGGCTGGAGCGGGCCGCCGTCGCCGGCATTGCCAGCGACAAGTTGGCCATCGACCCGGGGATCGGTTTCGGCAAAAGCGGCGAGGCAAATCTCGAGATCCTGCGGCGTTTGCCGGAGCTTCATTCACTCGGTCACCCCATTCTCCTGGGGACCTCGCGCAAAAATTTCATCGGCAGGGTCATAGCGCAACCGGATCCGCAACAGCGGCTCTACGGTACTTTGGCCACCGTTGCCTTGGGGGTGGCGGCCGGCGCCCAGCTGTTTCGGGTGCACGAGGTGCGGCCGGCACGGGAGGCGGCCCTGATGGCATGGGCTGTTCGGCAGGGGGCATTTCCTTCTTTGGATTGATGCGGTATGGAATTCGACCTGAGCGGAGTTTTTGAAGCACTGCGAAACTTCCGGTGGCTGTTCGATCTGCTCGATATCGCCCTGGTCGCTTTCATCATCTATCGCATCATCCTGCTGATCAAGGGGACCCGGGCGGTTCAGATGCTCCTTGGTCTGGCGGTGATCCTGATCGTCTACATGGGATCGCAGGTCGGTGGATTGTACACCCTGCACTGGATCCTCGACAACTTTCTCTCCTCGATCATCCTGGTCATCGTCGTTTTGTTCCAGAACGATATCCGTCGCGCCCTGATCCACGTTGGTCGTAACCCTTTCTTTGCTGACCTCTCCTATCGGGAAGAAAGCGAGGTGATGGATGAGCTGGTCAAGGCGTGCGTCAACATGGCCAGCAAAAAGATCGGCGCCCTGATCGTCATTGAGCGGGAGAGCGGCCTCAAGGACTTTCTTGAAGTAGGGGTGGAGATTGACGCCAAGGTCTCCAGCGATCTGATTACCTCCATTTTTCTCCCCTACTCGCCTATCCACGATGGTGCTTTGGTCATTCAGCAAGGGCGCCTGACCCGCGCCGGCTGTTTTCTCCCTCTCAGCCAGAGCCCGGAGATCAGCAAGTCGCTCGGCACCCGCCACCGGGCAGCCATTGGCCTGACCGAGCTGGTGGATGCGGTGGCTATCGTCGTCTCCGAGGAGACTGGCAAGATCTCGGTGGTGGTCGGTGGCCGAATCACCCGGGATCTCGACTCCACCGCGCTGAAACGGGTGCTCAAGCGTCTGCTTGAGCCGCGCACCGTGAAGAAGAAGAAAAAATAGCTATGCTTGAAAAATTGACCGAAAATTGGATTCTGAAACTGGTCTCCCTTACCTTTGCCATCGTTCTGTGGTTTTTCGTCATGGGAGAACGCAAGCTGGAGGTCGGTTTTCAAGTCCCCTTGCAGTTGGAAAACATCCCGGTCGGGCTGATGGTGGCCAATGAGGTCCCCAACCTGATCGATGTGCGGATCAGTGGTCCGCGCACGGTGCTGATGAACCTGCAGCCCAGCGATATCCGTCTTGCCGTCGATCTGAAGGAGTTGCAGCCGGGGGTTACCTCCTTCAAGCGTCTGGAAGAGCGGCTCAATATCCCCTCGGCCCTCAAGGTGACACGCCTGTCCCCCTCCTTCGTCGACGTCAAGCTCGAGCGGATCCGGCAAAAGTCGGTAGCGGTGCGGCCGGTCTTCTCCGGGACCCCGGCGCCGGGGTACCAGTTGGGGGCGATCCAGGCCTCCCCTTCGACGGTGTCCATTGAGGGGGCGGAAAGCGAGTTGAAGGACGTCCCCGACGTGACGACGGAACCGATCGAGGTGGAGGGGGTGCGGGAGAGCTTCACCCTGATGGTCCCCCTGCAGTACCCGGGGAGATATTCCTACCTTAAAAACCAGCAGACGGCGGAGGTGCGGGTGACCATCGAACCGGTGACTGGCGCCGACACGGCCCCTGCGCTACCGGTCGAGGCGCCGTTATCCTCGACGCCCGGGAGAAAGCAACCATGAAGAAGAAACTTTTTGGCACCGACGGGGTCCGGGGGGTCGCCAACATCCATCCGATGACCACTGAAATTGCCATGCAACTGGGACGGGCGGCCGCCTACGTGTTCAAAAACGGCAACCGCCGGCATCGCATCGTGATCGGCAAAGATACCCGCCTCTCCGGCTACATGATCGAGAATGCCCTCTCCGCGGGGATCTGTTCGATGGGGGTCGACGTTTTGATGGTCGGTCCTTTGCCGACCCCCGGCATCGCCTTCATCACCGCTTCGATGCGCGCCGACGCCGGGGTGGTGATCTCCGCCTCGCACAACCCCTATCAGGATAACGGCATCAAGTTTTTTTCCCGGGACGGCTTCAAACTGCCGGATGAGCTGGAGCTGAAAATCGAGGACTTGATCTTCTCGAAAAAGATCGACTCCTTGCGGCCGATCGCCTCCGAGGTGGGGAAGGCGTTTCGTATCGATGACGCCAAGGGGCGTTACGTGGTCTTCCTGAAATCGTCCTTCCCGCGCGATCTCGACCTGCAAGGCATTCGCATCGTCCTCGACTGTGCCAATGGCGCCGCCTACAAAGTCGCACCGGCGGTTCTCGAGGAGCTCGGCGCCGAAGTGATCTCTCTCGGGGTCACCCCCAACGGTACCAACATCAACGCCGGCTGCGGCTCGCTGCACCCGGAAGGGATTTCCGAGGCGGTAAAAGCCCACCGGGCCCACCTCGGTATCGCTCTGGATGGCGATGCCGACCGGGTGATCTTCGTCGACGAATTCGGCAACGAAGTCGACGGCGACCACATCATGGCGATCTGCGCCACCCGCATGTTGCAGGAAAATCGTCTGGCCAAGAAGACGCTGGTGGCGACGGTCATGAGCAACATGGGGCTCGACATCGCGGTGCGTCAAGCCGGCGGCAAGGTGGTAAAGACCGCCGTTGGCGATCGCTATGTGGTGGAAGAGATGCAGCGGGGG
>JACZKF010000532.1 GCA_014860175.1 Desulfuromonadales bacterium
TCGGCGATCTGGATGGCGTTGGTGGCGGCCCCCTTGCGCAGGTTGTCGGCGCAGATCCAGAGATTGAGGCCGTTGGCGAGGCTCTCGTCCTCGCGCAGACGGCCGACCATGGTCAGGTCCTGGCCCGCGGCCTCGATCGGCATCGGATAGAGCTGGCCGGCCGGGTCGTCGACCAGCCAGACGCCGGGGGCGGCAGCCAGCAGCTCCCGGGCCTGGGCGACGGTGAGCTTGGTTTCGGTCTCGATGTTCACCGCCGCCGAGTGACCATAAAAAACCGGCACCCGCACCGCGGTGGCGGTGATCCGCAGGGCACTCTCCCCCAGGATTTTGCGGGTCTCGTCGACCAGCTTCATCTCTTCCCTGGTGTAGCCGTTGGCGAGAAAATCGTCGATCTGCGGCAGGCAGTTGAAAGCGATCTGATGCGGGTAGACTTTGGCCGCCGCCGGGCGACCGTTGAGCAGTTCGCCGCTTTGGAGACGCAGTTCGTCGATCCCCTTCTGCCCGGTGCCGGAAACCGACTGGTAGGTGGAGACGACCATGCGCCTGATGCGGGCCGCGTCATGCAGCGGCTTGAGCGGGACGACCAGTTGGCTGGTTGAACAGTTGGGATTGGCGATGATCCGTTTCTGGCCGTAGGCGGCAATGGCCTCGGGATTGACCTCCGGGACGACCAGGGGGACCTGCGGATCGAGCCGCCAGGCGCTGGAGTTGTCGATGCAGATGGCACCGGCGGCCGCCGCCAGCGGACAGAACTGCCGGCTGCGCTCGGCGCCGGCGGAGAACAGGGCCAGGTCGATGCCGGCAAAGGAGTCGAAGGCGAGTTTCTCGACCAGGATCGACTCTCCCCGAAACTCGAGGAAATTCCCTTCGGAGCGCTCGGAGGCGAACAGTCGCAGCTGCTTCACCGGAAACTCGCGCTCCTCCAGTACCCGCAGCATTTCGTTGCCGACGGCGCCGGTGGCGCCAACGATGGCGATGTTCCATTGTTTGGTCATAGTATTCCCGTCTGGAATCAGGAGCGTAAAGCCAAGAGGCTAAGTGAATAAAAGGGAAAGACGCAAAGAGAAAAGGGGTTCACCCGACTTCTCCTTGCGCCTTGTTTTACCTTTGCGCCTTTGCGTTGAGAAGGGTTCAGCGTTCCTGCAGGATTCGCATCATCCGCCGCAGCGGTTCGGCGGCCCCCCACAGCAGCTGATCGCCGCAGGTGAAGGCCGACAGGTATTGCGGACCCATCTTCATCTTGCGCACCCGGCCGATGGGGACGGTCAGGGTGCCGGCGATGGCCGCCGGGGTGAGTTGGGCCAGGGAGTCGGCCTTGGTGTTCGGCACCAGCTTGACCCACTGGTTGTCGTTGCGGATCAGCTCCTCAATCTCGGCGATGGGCAGATCGCGGTTCAACTTGATGGTCAGCGCCTGGCTATGGCAGCGCATGGCACCGACCCGCACACAGATGCCGTCGACCGGGATCGGCGAACGGGTGCCGAGGATCTTGTTGGTCTCGGAATACCCTTTCCACTCCTCGCGGCTCTGGCCGTCTTCGACCTCTCGATCGATCCAGGGGAGGAGGTTGCCGGCCAGGGGAAAGCCGAACTCCTTGGTCGGCACGGCGTCGCTGCGCAAGGTGGCGGTGACCTGGCGGTCGACGTCGAGGATGGCCGAGCCCGGATCGCTCAGCAGGCCGGCGACGGAGCCGTGCAGCACCCCCATCTGGTCGAGCAGTTCGCGCATGTTGGGGGCGCCGGCCCCCGAAGCCGCCTGGTAGGTCATGGAGGAGAGCCACTCGACCAGGCCGGCGCGGAAGAGGCCGCCCAACGCCATCAGCATCAGGCTGACGGTGCAGTTACCGCCGATGAAATCTTTCTGGCCGTTGGCCAGGGCGGCGTCGATGACGTTGCGGTTGACCGGATCGAGAATGATGACCGCATCTTTTTCCATCCGCAGGGTGCTGGCGGCATCGATCCAGTACCCCTGCCAGCCGGCTTGGCGCAGTTCGGAGTGGACCGCCTTGGTGTAATCCCCCCCCTGGCAGGTGAGGATCACGTCGAGCTTCTTCAGCTCGGCGATATCCGAGGCGTTCTTCAGCGTCCCGGCGTTCATGGGGGCGGCACCCCCGGCCTGGGAGGTGGAAAAGAAGACCGGCTCGATCCCCGCAAAATCGTTCTCCTCCTGCATCCGCTGCAGAAGAACCGAACCGACCATGCCGCGCCAACCGACAAGTCCGACTTTCATCTGTTTTTTCCTTCAGGGAATGAGGTTAAAAACCCTACAACGTTAAAAAGAAACTCCGCCCCTGCCCGCTCGCTTCGCTCACTCCGAGGCGCAAAGCTGGCGAAGAGAAGGGCGATGCGTCTTTGCGTGAAATCGGTTCTAAAGCGCTGCGACGATCGCGTCGCCCATCTCCTTGGTGTTGACCCTGGTCTCGCCCGCTCTGTTCTGGAAGATGTCGCCGGTGCGGAACCCGTTCTCGAGAACCTTCTCCACCGCCGCGTCGATGGCGTCGGCCGCCTCGTTCTGGGCGAAGGAGTAGCGCAGCATCATCGAGGCCGACAGGATCTGAGCGATCGGGTTGGCGATCCCCCGGCCGGCGATGTCGGGGGCGCTGCCGCCGGAAGGCTCATAAAGGCCGAAGCTCCCTTGCGCCAGGGAGGCCGAGGGGAGCATGCCGAGGGAACCGGTGAGCATCGCCGCTTCGTCCGAGAGGATGTCGCCGAACATGTTCTCGCACAGGATGACGTCGAACTGCTTCGGCCAGCGCACCAGCTGCATGGCGCCGTTGTCGACATACATGTGGTTGAGCTCGACGTCGGGGTACTCCTTGGCCACCGTCTCGACCACTTCCCGCCACAGCACCGAAGTGGAGAGGACGTTGGCCTTGTCGATGGAGGTCACTTTCTTCCCCCGCTTGCGAGCCGCCTGGAAAGCGACATGGGTGATCCGCTCGATCTCCGGCACGCTGTAGCGCATGGTATCGATACCGACCCGTTCACGCCCTGCCCCTTCGATCCCCTTCGGCTGGGAGAAGTAGATACCGCCGGTCAGCTCCCGCACCACCAGCACGTTGAAGCCGCCGGCGATCACCTCCTCCTTGAGCGACGAGGCGCCGGTGAGGGAGGGGAAGATGATGGCCGGCCGCAGATTGGCATAGAGGCCGAAGATCTTGCGCAGCGGCAGCAGGGCGCCACGCTCGGGCTGCTCCTCGGGGGGAAGCTTCTCCCACTTGGGGCCGCCGACCGAACCGAAGAGAACGGCGTCCGATGCGCGGCAGACCTCGACGGTACGCTCCGGCAGAGCCTTGCCATCGGTATCGATGGCGATGCCACCGACATTGGCGAAGGTGCGCTCAAAGCGAAGGGCGAACTTTTTCTCGACGGCGTCGAGGACTTTGAGCGCCTCGGCCATTACTTCCGGGCCGATGCCGTCGCCGGGCAGGACGGCGATTTTCCAGGTTCTGGTCATGAGTCAAGCTTCTCCTTTTCAGCGCCACGATAGCGGCCTTCAGCCAGGCTGAAAGCTGCAGAATTTCAATTGTTTCAAGCGGTGCCAATATAGGGAGGGGCGGGGGGAGTTGTCAAACCTTTTTTCGGGGAGGAGACCGGATCCGTCCCAGTTGAGCCAGTATTGGCGCATGTCAGTGAGCCAAACATAGCACAGCTGCCCGGAGAGAGGCAAAGCCAAAACCACCGAGAGCCGGCTAAGTGCCGGCTCTCGGTGGTTTTGGTCACGTAGAATCAGTGCCGCCAGGTTTCGCCCGCGACCTCCCCGAGGTCGCGCTCGATCAGTCGGGAGCTCAACTCTTTCAGCCGCTCCCGGGCATCGAAGCGGACTTCGGCCTCGGTCAGCAGGTCGGTCTGCTCCTGAGAGGGGAGCGCCCGGAAATAGCGCAGCAGGGTCTGTTCTTCACGAGTGAGCGAGCCGTTCTCTGGCATGACAGGTCCTCCTTTTCAGTGGCAAATCCCCGACAGAAACCGGGGAGGTCCACCTATTGTACCAGAGGTTCCGGCTTTTCCTCGTCTCAGGGGGAAATTTCCTCCAAAGATCCGATCACCACCGCAAACGGGTGATAGTTGCCAGGGGTGGCAGCGGCCAGCAGCGCCACCTGGCTGCGAAAATTTTTCACCGCCGCGCGCCGCCCGGCAAAAAAAGCCTCCGGGTTACCGCCACCCTCTTCCCAGACGGCGAGAGTGAGGCGTACCAGCGCGGTGGCGAAGCGCTTGCGCAGGCTCTGCCGGGCCAGACGGTCCCAGTGATCGCGGGTCGGCACCTCCTCGAGCCGCTGCAGCAGCCGATGCAGGTCGAGAGCGGCGCGGACCTCGCCATAGTTGCAGGCCATGGCATAGAAATCGGCGCCGGTGCGGTCGACCAGACTGGCGATCGGCAGGAAATCTTCCAGGTAGGCCAGCGCGGCCAGACGCTGGGCGACGGCGGCACTTACCCCTTCTTGTTCCAGGCTGGCCATCCGCTCCCGACAATGCGCCCACTCCTCCTCCCCCAGCAGCCCCCCGAGGCTCTTCAGGTAGGTCTCGATTTTTTGCCGCAGGTGACCGATCGTCGGCTCCTCGGGCGCCACCTCCATGGCGTGCCCCAGAGCCCATCCGCACAGAGCGGCCAGGGTCTGTTCCAGGGCGAGCAGCAGAGAATATTGCCGCTCGGTGTTCATCCTGCCGTCGAGGGCGAACAGCTGCTGGCGGATGACCCCGGCGTCGAGGACCTGATCGAAGCAGAGATAGACCCCGGCTACCGCGGCCAGGGAGGCGCCGGTCTCCTGGGCCAGACGGCCGGGGAAGGCGCTGCCGGCCTGGTTGATGACGGTATTGGTCAGCATGGTGGAGATGATTTCCCGGGCCAGAGGATGGCTCGGCAGCCGGTCGGCAAAGCGGTCACGGATCGGCGCAGGGAAATAGCCGTCGAGGAAGATGCGCATCGCTGGCCGTTGCGGCAGATCGCTGTCGAGCAGAGCCTGGTAGAGCTGCATCTTGGCATAGGCCATCAGGACGGCCAGCTCCGGCCGGGTCAACTGCGGCGGCACCCGGACCCGTACCTCGCGCCCCGAGGGGAGCGACTCGCTGCGGCGATCGAGCAGGCCGGCATTGCTCAGCCGGTCACTCAGGCCGATGAAGAGTTCGACGTCGGCGAGGCTGCGCTGCTGCTCCAGAGACAGGCAGAGGCTCTGGCTGTAGTTGTCGACCAGCACGGCGGCACAGACGTCGTCGGTCACTTCCTGCAGCTGGCGGTCCCGCTCGACCAGGGAGACGACCCTCCCCTCTTCGATCAGCTGCTGCATCAGGATCTTGAGGTTGACTTCGTGGTCAGAGGTGTCGACGCCGGCCGAATTGTCGACGGCGTCGGTGTTGATCCGGCCACCGGCCAGGGCATACTCGATGCGCCCTTTCTGGGTAAATCCGAGATTCCCCCCCTCGCCGACCACCCGCACCTGCAGTTGGGCGGCATCGATCCGCACCGAGTCGTTGCTGCGGTCGCCGGCATCCTCGTTTTTCTCCGCCGTCGCTTTGACATAGGTGCCGATGCCGCCATTCCACAGCAGATCGGCCTCGGCACCGAGGAGCAGGCGGATCAGGCCGGGGCCGTCGACCGCCTCCTGCCGCACCCCCAGCCACTGGCGAAGCGGCGCCGAGAGGGGGATATCCTTGCTCCCCCGGGGCCAGACGCCGCCGCCGGGAGAGATCTTCGCCCGGTCGTAATCGTCCCAGGAAGAGCGCGGCAGAGAGAAGAGGCGTTGGCGCTCCAGGAAGGAGATCTGCGGGTCGGGGTCCGGATCGAGAAAGATGTGCCGGTGATCGAAGGCGGCCCGCAGGCGGATCTGCCGGGACAGAAGCATGCCGTTGCCAAAGACGTCGCCGCTCATGTCGCCGACGCCGATGACGGTGAACGGTTGGGACTGGATGTCGACCCCGAGCTCCCGAAAGTGGCGCTTGACACACTCCCAGGCGCCGCGGGCGGTAATCCCCAGCGCTTTGTGGTCATAGCCGTGGGAGCCGCCGCTGGCAAAGGCGTCGCCGAGCCAAAAGCCGTATTCGGCGCTGATGCCATTGGCGGTATCCGACAGATGAGCGGTCCCTTTGTCGGCGGCCACCACCAGGTAAGGGTCGGCCTCGTCGTGGACCACCACTTTGGCCGGGGGGATGAACTCCTTGCCACGCCGGTTGTCGGTCAGGTCGAGGAGCCCCCGCATCAGGAGCTGATAGGCCGCCTTGACCAGGGCGCCCCCTTCCTCACGGGTGACCCAAGGGGTTTTGACGACGAAACCGCCTTTGGAGCCGACCGGCACAATCAAGGCATTTTTAGTCATTTGGGTCTTCATCAGGCCGAGAATCTCGGTGCGGAAATCGTCCGGGCGCTCCGACCAACGGATACCGCCCCGGGCGATTTTACCGCCGCGCAGATGAATCCCCTCCATGGCGGCACTGTGCACATAGATTTCGAACAGCGGCCGGGGAGCCGGCATGTCGATGATCCCCAGGGCGCTGATCTTGAAGGAGAGAAAGTAGTCGTCCCGGTCCCGGCGGAGAAAGAAGTTGGTGCGCACCGTCGAATCGATGAGATTGAACAACGCCCGCAGGATGGTGTCTTCGTTGATATCGGAGACCTGCTCGAGGCTCTCGCTGAGCCCCAGGCGAAGGGGGGCCATCGCCTCTTCCCGCCGGCGCCGGTCTTCCCCCGGCGCTCCCGGCTGAAACCTGGCCTCGAAATAGCCAAACAGCAGCCCGGCGACCTGTGGATTGTTGATCAGGGCAAAGGCGACCCGCTTCTTGCTGAAGGCGGAACCGAGCTGAAAGTAGTAGTTGCGGTAGGCCCGAAAGACGTCGATTTCCCGCCACGAAAGGCCGGTGAGAACCAGCAGCCGATTGAGATAATCATTTTCCGCCTCCCTTCGCCGCAGGGCCACCAGGGCTCCCAGGAGCCGCTCCCGCAAGCGGAACAGAGGCTGCGCCCCGGCAGCCGGCCGGATGGCGAAACTCTTGATGAAAACGCGGCGGGACTCGACCGTGAGGGAAAAGTCGACCTCCTCCATCACGCTCAGGTTGAGGTTCTCCAGCAACGGCATCAGGGCGTTGAGGTAGCTGGGCTGGAGGCTGTAGAACTGCAGGCGGTAAAAGGGGTGCCGAGGATCGAAGGGGCCCCACAGATCGAAACTTTCGTCCCCACTAGCGAGAAGCGCTTCGACCCGCCGCACATCGCGCAACACGAAACGCGGGTTCATCAGGGTGCGGTATTCGCGGGAGAAGCTGCCGATGTACTTCTGCCACAGCCACGCCCCTTGCATCTCTCCGAAGCTGCGGGCGAAGAGCCGGCGCAAAACCACCCCCCAGGGGCGCACGATGCGGGTCAGCCCCCGCTCCAGGCGCTCCAGGTCAACCAGGCGCTCCGCCTCTCCGGGGAGCAGGGAGACATGCAGGCTGAGAAATTCAGGGGAGATGTGGATGATCCGGGAACTGATCGAGGCGGCGCGGAAAAACCGCTGCAGGTAGCGATCGAAGCGCGGCACCATGGCATCGTCATAGTAGCCGCGGGGCATGATCACCAGCAGGGTCAGGCCGTGTACCGCCAGGCTGCCGGCGGCCACCACCTTGACCGCCCCATGGCGATACAGCAGGGTGAAGGAGCGAACGGTCTCCAGCAGCTCCGCCGCCTCCATGAAAAACAGCTCCACTTTCGGGAAGGTATTGAAGATCTCCACCGTCTTGCGGTAGTCGTGGCAGTCGCGGGGGATACAGAGCTCCGCCAGCGCCTCCTCGATGCGCCGGCGCAGGGAGGGGACGTTGAAGAGCGGCTCATCGGTGCTTTGCTGGGTGAACAGACCGAGAAAGGCGTGCTCGTGCCATCGATCGGGGGCGAGCTCCTCGCGAAAGCCGAGGTAGACCAGCATGTCGGCCCGATGCACCGGGCTGGGGCGGTCGATACTCTCCACCACCAGCGGGGAGGGGCGCCGGATCCGGTCCTGGAAGGCGGGGGCGAACTCGCCCAGAGGCCGCTCCTGGCAGCAGGCCAACTCCTGAGGGTCGGGGGGGAGGC